>DNWN01000023.1 GCA_003507115.1 Cryomorphaceae bacterium
AGTTGGAGGGCTAGGGAGCGCCTTTGGCGCGCTAGAGGGCTGGGAAGCTAGAGGGCTAGAGAGCTTCTGTGTCGATTGCGGCTCAGTTCTGAGCGGAGATTCCTTTCAATATTTCGATAAAGCGATCCACCTCGTCCGTTGTGCTATAGCGTGAGAACGAAATCCGCGTTCCGCCTGGCGAGCCCAGTCCATTCAGCACATGCGAGCCGCCCACGGCGCCGCTGCTGCAGGCCGATCCACCTGAGCATTGAACTCCTTGAATATCCAGTTGGAAGTTGAGCATCCCGCCTTCGTGGAGTTCGGGATGGTAGAAGTTCAAAACGGTGTAGAGGCTCTTCTGCAAATCGCCTGAGTGGCCATTGAATTGAATCCCCGGGAACTCGGACGTCAAGCGGGCGATAGCATGTGCCTTAACGGAAGTGACATGTGCGATGTCGGCGGCCATTTCGTCCACGCAGTGGTTGAAGGCGGCGCCCAAACCCGCGATGCCCACAACGTTTTCCGTTCCGGCACGGTGGCCCCGTTCTTGGGCTCCTCCCTGAATGAAGGGCTGGGTTGTCGTTCCCTGGCGGACATAGGCAAAGCCGATGCCTTTGGGCCCGTGAAATTTATGCCCGCTGCACGCCGCAAAATGCACCTTGATCTGCTTGAAATCCAGGGGCAAATGCGCCATGGTCTGTACCGTATCGCTGTGGAGGTACGCTCCTTGAGCATCGCACATCGCGCTGAGGCCCTCGAGGTCGCAGAGGTTGCCAATTTCGTTGTTGGCGTGCATCAGCGACACCATGCAGACTTCGCCAGAGGCCTTTTTGGCGGTGAGCTCGCCTTCCAGCCAGGTCAAATCGTGCTCACCCTGCCCATTGTGGGGGATGTAGTGCACCTGGACCGCGTGATTTTTCTCGATGTATTCGGCAAAATGGGTCACCGCATGGTGCTCAATGGCGGAAGTGTACAAGTGTTGAATACCCAAGTCCCGAATGCCCGTCAAAAGCGCCCAGTTGTCCGCTTCGGTGCCCCCGGAGGTGAAGACAATTTCGGAGGGCAGGCAATTCAAGCGCTGCGCAATGCCTTTCCGAACGGTCTCAATGATGGCCTTGGCTTTGCGGCCTTCTCCGTGGGTGCTGCTCGGGTTGCCAAAAATCTCCATGGCCTCGACCATGGCGGCCTTGGCTTCGGTGGAAATTGGGGTCGTCGCAGCGTTGTCGAAGTAGATACTCATAGGTCGTTCAGGTTGTGCGCGGGTAAAGGTAGAACCTACCGGGCAAATGGGCTTAACGGAGGGAACTCTTCATTCTTGGAATGAACCCAAATCAACTAAACGTCTCCAATTTCTGCACAAAGGTGGCCGCCAGGGCATCCGCCTCGGCCTGCGTGGGGGCTTCGGTGTAAATGCGCACGATGGGTTCGGTATTGGACTTCCGCAGGTGGACCCAGGTGGACTCAAAGTCAATCTTCACCCCATCGATGGTGCTGGGGGAGTATGAGGCGTATTCGGCGGCGACGGAAGCGAGCAGGCCATCCACATCCATGGAGGGCGTCAAGGAAGCCTTTTCTTTGGCCATGAAGTAGTCTGGGTAGCTGGCGCGTAAGGCGGAGCAGGACATTTGCTTTTGGGCCAAATGCGTCAAAAACAACGCGATGCCCACCAGGGAGTCGCGGCCATAGTGCAGCTCGGGATAAATGATGCCGCCGTTGCCTTCCCCCCCGATGACGGCGGAGTGGGCTTTCATTTCGTTGACCACATGCACCTCTCCCACCGCGCTGGCCGAATACGTCGACCCATGGCGAGCTGCCACGTCACGCAAAGCTCGCGAGGACGAGAGGTTGCTCACGCAATGCCCGGGGCGCTTGGCGAGTAAATAATCCGCCACCGCGACCAAGGTGTATTCCTCCCCAAAGAGCTCGCCGTCTTCGCTGACCAAAACGAGGCGGTCGACATCGGGGTCGACGACCACGCCGAGATCGCATTTTTTGGCGGGAACCAGGGCACAGATCGCATCCAAGTGCTTGCGCAGGGGCTCGGGGTTGTGCGGGAATTGACCGTGGGGCTCACAGTAGAGCAACTCTTGGTTCGTGACTCCCAGCGCATCCAACAATGCGGGCACCGCGATGCCGCCCGTAGAATTGACCGCATCCACGGCGACGCGGAAATGGGCGGCGCGGATGGCTTCGACATCGACGTCTTCGAGGGCGAGGATACTTTGCACGTGCCGGTCGATGGCATCGTGGACGGGAATGATCTCCCCCATCTCGTGCACTGGAGCGTACTCGAATCCGCCGGCCTGGACGCGGGCAAGAATTTGGGCCCCATCTTCGGCGGACAAAAATTCGCCGCGGGCATTCAGCAACTTCAAGGCATTCCATTCGACCGGGTTGTGGGACGCCGTGAGTATGATGCCGCCGTCGCAGCCCTCCCAGGGCACCATCACCTCCACCGTGGGGGTCGTGGATAGTCCAAGGTCCAACACATCGATGCCCATGGACACCAACGTACTCACCACCAAGCTTTGAATGGCCGGTCCAGAAGGACGTGCATCGCGGCCAACCGCTACCTTCAAACGGTGGTCTCCGGGGGCCACGGATTGCAGCCAGGCCGCATAGGCGCTGGCAAAAGCCACGGCGTCTTGGGGGGTCAAATTTTCACCTGCGACACCGCCGATGGTGCCTCGGATACCCGAAACGGAAGTAATGAGTGGCATATGGCCTTGTTTTTGCGTTGCTTTGCAACAAAATTAGGCGGGAAAAGCTCCCCCACCCGGAATGTTTAAAAACCGGTGGAAAACGCTTGAAAGTTTTTGGAGGAATCCCGACTTCGAGCGCGTAGCTTCAACGTTGAAACATCTCTCATGCGCGAAGACGAATCCGATTCTCTCATCCAACGGTTTGAAGACCAAATCCGACTCAACCAGTCGGGGTTCTTTGACGTGGATGAATTGGAGGAGATTGCCGACTACTATTTGGAGACCGGCCAGTTACAGCGCGCCCTCTTGGCGATTGACTTGGGCGGTGATTTGCACCCCTATGCGACGACCTTTGCCGTCAAGCGCGCCCGCTACCTCGTCGCCTCCCATCAATTGGATTTGGCCAAAGAAGCCATTCAACATGCCGAAGAGCTCGTGCCGAACCACCCCGATTTGGAATGGGTCCGTGGGCAGTGGCTGATGCGCTTGGGCAAGAACAACGAGGCCATCCAGGCGCTGCGTAAGGCGCTGCAGACGGCGGAGGACCCCTTCCCGATTCAAGGCCACCTGGCCAGCCTCTACACCGCCATGGGCCAGTTCCATCACGCGGTGAAGGTGCTCAAGGCCATGATTCGCGAAGAGCCCAAGGACGACCATCTACTCTACATGCTGGCCGCCAACTTTGACATGGCGGGCCAAGACGACAAGGCCATAGAGTGGTTTAAAGGCTACCTCGATCAATACCCCTACAGCGAAACAGGCTGGTACCATTTGGGTGCGGCCCATTTCCGCCTAGATGATTGGGACAAAGCGCTAGATGCCATGGACTACGCCCTGGTTATCGATGAAAACTTTACCGCCGCGCACTTCGACCGCGGCCGCATTTTAGAGGAAAAGGAAGAGTTTGAAGAAGCCCTCACCGCCTTTCAATCCGCCCTAGATTCCGACGACCCCAACGGCTATACCTGGTACCGCATCGGCGTCTGCCAGCAGGCTCTGGGTCAGGCGGAGGAAGCCATCGAATCGCTCAAGTTTGCGACGAAGATGGACGAGGACTTGGACGAAGCCTGGATTGAACTGGCCATCCTCTTTGGAGAAGGTGGACGGCTCTTTGAAGCCATTCAGCACGCCAAGAAGGCCTTATCGCTAGACCCCGAAAACCCGGACTACTACCTCGTGGCCTATGACCTCTACACGCAGCTGGGTTTACTCTTGGAAGCAGAGAAAATGCTGAAGATGGTGCTCAAGAGCCTGCGCATTGAAGAGCCGGCGGGTTTGTTAGAATATGCCAAAAGCATGCTGGAAATGGATCAGGTGGATGCCGCTCATTCCGTTTTGCGCATGGGCTTGGAACGCTATCCCGACTCGCCCGAAATGTGGGCCATCTACTGTGGCTTCTTGTATGCCATTCAGGAGATGACCTTAGCTGCCAACCACTTAAAGGAGGCCTTGAAGCGATATGGTAGCTCGTTTAGCGCCCATTTGTACGCCCATTACCCCAAACTGGCCGAAGACCCTGAAGTCCGCGGCGAAATCACCAAGCACCTACCTCACGCATGACCTTTTTTTGGACGCTCTTGAAAGGCCTCGGCATGGGGGCGGCTGATGTCGTACCCGGTGTTTCCGGAGGTACGGTCGCGTATATCACGGGTATTTACCAACGCTTGTTGGATGCCATTTCCGCCGTGGGGCCGACCGCGTGGAAGGCCTTCCGTCAGGACGGCATAGCTGGGGCATGGAAAGCCGTAGATGGGTCCTTCCTGCTCGCCTTGGGCAGCGGCATTGCGGTGAGCATTCTCAGCTTATCCAAGGCCGTTCTGTGGGGCCTCGATCATTACCCCCCCGTGGTCTGGGGCTTTTTCTTTGGATTGATTGTGGGATCTCTCCCCCTGATCCTCCGAGGCATTCCCAAGAAGCAAGCGACCAAGGCCTTTCCTCTCTTGTTGCTGGGGATAGGGATTGGATTTGGCCTCTCCATTCTATCTCCCACCGAGGCGACCTTGAGCCTCCCCTACATCTTCCTGTCCGGGGCCCTCGCCATCTGTGCGATGATCCTCCCGGGTATCAGCGGTAGCTTCATCTTGGTGCTTCTGGGCGCCTATGAAGGGGTGCTAGAAGGCTTGCATGCACGAGACTGGGCCTTGATTTTCACTTTTATGGCCGGAGCCGGGGTGGGCTTGCTCAGCTTTGCACGCTTGCTGCGCTGGCTATTTGCCCAATTCCCCACCGCCATGGTTCTCACGATGGCCGGCTTTATCATCGGCTCACTGGCCAAAATTTGGCCCTTCCAAGCAGCCTATGCCTCCACAGTGTCCCCTGTTTGGACCATCACCGCCATGGTCTGTGGTTGGGCGCTGGTGGCCGGTCTCAACCGTTGGGCCAAAACGCTTCCCGCCGAGTAATGCAGTTTGGGGTCATTGGCGCTCCGATTGCGCATTCCCAATCTCCTGAGCTCTTCGCCGAATTTTGGGCCGAACACCCCTGGCGGGATCGCCTTTCCTATGCGAAGCAGCACGTCGCCCCGGAAGCCTTGGAAGATTTTCTGGCCTCGACCTATTGGGCTGGCTTCAATGTCACCCTGCCCCACAAGCAACGCATTGTCCCCTTCTTGCACGCTCTGACCCCAACGGCTGAGGCTATGGGGGCCGTCAACACGGTGGTGCGGACGGCGAAGGGGTGGATCGGCCACAACACAGATGCGGATGGATTCTGGGGGATGCTCGCGGATCGCCACGACCTCGATGCCCTGAAGGCCCTGCCCGTTCTCGTTTTGGGCAACGGGGGATCGGCCCGCGCCGTCGTCCACGCCTTGGCCTCTCGGGGATTTCGGGGTCAGCTCGCCTGCCGCCGCGCTCAGGGGGGATTCCCCTGGCCCGAAGTGCGCTTTGAAGACCTGCCTGCGGAGCAGAGGGGTCTCGTTGTTCAATGCACCCCCTTGGGCATGACCCCTCAGACCGAGTACATGCCCCCCCTTCCCGCCTGGGGACCGGGTCAGGTCGTCCTGGCGGTCGACCTCGTGTACCAGCCTGCGGAAACCCTTTTTATCCGGCACATGGCCGAATTGGGTGCCGAAACCGCCTCCGGAGCCGCCATGTTGCGCAATCAGGCAAAAAAAGCCTGGGATTATTGGGCAGAAGTCCTCAATATTCCCCACATTTGAGGTTCCAATCCCACAAACCTCCAGCAATGGCTGAGAAAGACTTACTTCCCCTCGAAGGGAATACGAACGAAGAAGCGGCCAATGAGGCCGTTCAGAGCGCTCCCGAAGCGACCCAAACGCCTGATACCGAGGCGACTCCTTCCGATGCCCCCGAATCGACGGAGCCCGAGCTAGCGGCCGAAGCCCCCGAAGAGGTTCCCCAGCCCGAGATGGCAGAGGCTCCCATGGAGGAAACCACTCCCGAAGAACCTGTGGTCCAAGAAGCCGAGGCCCCCGAATCCGCTGCGCCCGAATTAACCTCCGAGCCCGAACCAGACACCCCCGAGGTGCCCGCTGAGGTGGAGGCCGTCGAGGAAGCGGCCGCAGCCCCCTCCCCCGAGGCGGAATCGTCCGAAATCCCGACGGAAGCCCCGAACACCGCGTCCGCCCAGACCGATTCCGAGTCCGCCGAGGACGAGTCGGACGACGCCAACGACGAAGAAAAAGAAGAACACGAGGACCATACAGCCGACTACACCGACAAGGAAACGGAAGAACTCTTGGCCGAGGCCAAGCGCATTCTCAACGAGGTTTCCATCGAGCAGGCCCGCGTTCCCATGTTGGCGATCAAGGACGTCTTGATGCCCCGCTGGGAGGAAGAGCGCGCCGGAGCTCTAGAGCGCTTTATTGGAGAAGGTGGCAATGCCATAGACTTTCATTATGAGCAACCTAGCCGCGAAGCCTTCTACCAAACATTCAACGAATTCAAGAAGCGCCGGAGCGCATGGAAGGCCGATTTGGCCAACCAGATGTCGGTGAATTTGGACCTCAAAAAGGCCTTGCTGGACGAGATCAAGAAGCTGGCCGAGAGCGACGATTTGCCTACGGGACAGACCTACAACGAGTTCAAGCGCATCAATGACCGCTGGAAGGATGTGGGCCACGTACCCAATGACGAAGCCCGCGACTTGTATGCGTCCTACCGCTTCTTCGTGGACCGCTTCTACGACAATTTGCGCCTGAGCCAAGAGCTCCGCGACCTGGACTATAAGCACAACAAAGAGATCAAGGAGGGACTGATCGCCGAGATTCAAGCCATCTCTGGCAAGGAGTGGTCTGCCGCCATCGGCAAGGATCTGCAACGCCTGCATGCCGCCTGGAAAGAGGTGGGTCCGGTCGCCCTCGAAGACAAGGAGGCCCTGTGGGATCAGTTCCGCGAAGCCAGCAATATCCTCCACGAAAAGCGCCGCGTCAAGCAAGATGTGGCCAAGGCCGCTAACGATGTTCGCCTCACCCAGAAAGAAGCGCTGGTGGCGGAGCTCGAAGTGCTCGCAGCGGAAGGCGCCGGAGAACACGGTAACTGGCAAAAGATGACCGAGAAGGCCAAGAGCCTCCGCGAAGCCATGGCCAAGGTGGGTCGCACCTTCGGCGGACCCAGCGACGTACTGTGGGATCGCTTCAAGAAAGCCGAGAAAGCCTTCTTCAAGGAACGCAATACCTTCTACAAAGGCCGCAAAAACGCCATCAAGGAAGCCCTCGAAGCCAAGTACGCCCTGGTCGAACAGGCCGAAGCGATGGCGACGCGCACGGACTGGGCGGAGGCCTCCAAAGACCTCAAGCGCTTGCAGGCCGAATGGAAGAATACGGGGTTTGTCCCCCGCAAGGATTCGGACAAGGCCTGGAACAAGTTCCGGGCGGCGTGCAACACCTTCTTTGACGCCATGCGCAACGAGCAAGGCGATGTGCGCGCGACGCAGAAAGCCGACCGCCAGAAATACGAGAAGACCATGAATTCGCGCCAGTCCGTGGAGCAAGCCCGCAAGGAGCTCTCCCAGCTGGAAAACAATATGGGCTTCTTTACCTATGCGGACCCCAAGAGTCCCATTGTGCAGGATGCCATGAAGAAGGTCGAAGCCGCGCGCAAGAACCTCGAGAAGGCCGAAGCGGCCCACGACGCCTTGCGCAAAGCGCAGCGCGACGCCGCCAAGCAAGCCGAGGCCGCTGCCGCTGCGGACGCCGCTTCAGCCGAGAGCTCGGAGGAGGCCGAGGCATAAGCCATGGATTTCCGGCTCGAGAGCCCCTTTCGCCCCACGGGAGACCAGCCCGCGGCCATCGAGTCCCTCGCACGCGGGGTGCTGGAGGGCGAGCGCCAGCAAGCCCTGTTAGGCGTGACGGGATCGGGCAAGACCTTTACCGTCGCCAACGTCATTGAACGAGTGCAGCGCCCGACCTTGGTGCTGAGCCACAACAAAACCTTAGCTGCCCAGCTCTACCAAGAGTTCAAGTCCTTCTTTCCAGACAATGCGGTGGAGTATTTCGTTTCCTACTACGATTACTATCAGCCCGAGGCCTACATCCCCACCACGGGGACCTACATTGAGAAGGACCTGCAGATCAACGAAGAGATTGAGAAGATGCGGTTGAGTACCACCTCTTCCCTACTCAGCGGTCGTCGGGATGTGCTGGTCGTCGCTTCGGTGTCCTGCCTCTATGGCATGGGCAATCCAGAGGCCTTCAACAGCCAAGTGGTCCAAATTCAAACCGGCCAACGCATCGCCCGCCAGAAGCTACTCCACCAGCTCGTCCAAGCGCTTTACGCCCGGACTACGGGAGAGTTCAAACGCGGCAACTTCCGCGTCAAAGGCGATACCGTCGACCTCTTTCCCGCCTACGGGGACCTATTCTACCGAATTCTTTTTTTGGATGATGAGATCGAACGCATCGAAGTGTGGGATCCCGTGGCCATGGAGCGCCAAGGCACCCTGCAGGAGCTTCGCGTCTTCCCCGCCAACCTCTTTGTCACCACGCCGGATCAACTCAACCGGGCCATCAAGCACATTGAGTTGGACTTGGGTGAGCAGGTGCAGCATTTTTACAACACGGACCGGCCCTTAGAGGGCAAGCGCCTGCAAGAGCGCACCACCTTTGATTTAGAGATGATTCGCGAACTGGGCTACTGCTCGGGCATCGAAAACTACTCGCGCTACCTCGACGGCCGCGAGCCAGGCACGCGGCCCTTCTGCTTGTTGGACTATTTTTCGGACGATTTCCTCCTGATCGTGGACGAAAGCCATGTCTCCCTGCCCCAGGTGCGGGCCATGTATGGCGGAGACCGGTCGCGCAAGGAAAATTTGGTGGAATTTGGTTTTCGCCTGCCTGCTGCGTTGGACAACCGGCCCTTGAAGTTTGAGGAGTTTGAAGCCCTGCAAAATCAAGTGATTTACGTTTCGGCCACCCCCGCGGACTATGAGTTGGAGCGATCCGAAGGCATCGTCGTGGAGCAACTCATACGACCCACCGGCCTCCTCGACCCCATCATTGAGCTTCGCCCCATCGAAAACCAAGTGGATGATCTCATGGAGGAAGTGCAATTGCGGGCCGAAAAGGACGAGCGCGTG
>DNWN01000113.1 GCA_003507115.1 Cryomorphaceae bacterium
AGTGCAAGAGGTTGCTGAGTCCGTGATCCCTTTTATTGAGGAAAATCCCAAGTACAAGACCGCTAAGGTATTGGAACGCATCGCTGAACCCGAGCGTACCATTTTATTCCGTGTTTCTTGGACGGGTGATGACGGCACGGTGCACGTGAACCGCGGCTACCGCGTAGAGTTTAACAGCGCCATTGGCCCCTACAAAGGGGGCTTGCGCTTTCACCCGACGGTGAACTTGAGCGTTTTAAAGTTCTTGGGCTTCGAGCAAATTTTCAAAAACAGCCTCACTTCCCTACCCATGGGTGGCGGAAAGGGGGGTTCGGACTTTGACCCTAAAGGCAAATCGGACGCAGAGGTCATGCGCTTCTGTCAAGCTTTCATGACCGAATTGTGCCGCCATATTGGTCCCAATACCGACGTTCCAGCCGGGGATATCGGTGTAGGTGGCCGTGAGATTGGTTACATGTTTGGGCAATACAAGCGCATTCGCAACGAGTTCACCGGCGTCCTCACGGGCAAGGGTCTCAACTGGGGTGGTTCGCTCATCCGCCCTGAGGCGACGGGCTACGGAACGGTTTACTTTGCTAAGGAGATGCTCGCTACGAAAGGTGACAGCTTCAGCGGCAAAACGGTCGTGGTATCTGGATCAGGTAACGTGGCTCAATATGCGGTGGAGAAAGCTACCCAATTGGGTGGTACGGTGGTGACGATGTCCGATTCATCGGGCTACATCTACGATGCAGATGGCATTACTGCCGAGAAATTGGCCTTTGTCATGAATTTGAAGAATGTCAAGCGTGGCCGTATTTCCGAATACACGGAGGCCTATCCTTCGGCCAAATTCGTTGCAGGAAAAACCCCTTGGGAGGTGAAGTGTGATATTGCCCTTCCCTGTGCTACCCAAAATGAATTGACTGGCGATGATGCGAAAATTTTGATTGCTCAAGGTGCATTCTGCGTAGCGGAAGGGGCCAACATGCCTTGTACGCCTGAAGCCATTGAAGCTTTCCACCACCACCACATCTTGTTCAGCCCCGGTAAGGCATCCAACGCAGGCGGTGTAGCCACCTCTGGTTTGGAAATGTCTCAAAACAGCTTGCGGATGAATTGGAGCCGCGAAGAGGTAGACGAGAAATTGCACACCATCATGGTGAACATTCACGCTGCATGTGTCAAGTATGGCACCAAAGAAAACGGCTACGTGGATTACGTAAAAGGCGCTAACCTCGCCGGCTTTGTGAAAGTGGCAGATGCCATGCTCGATCAAGGCATCATGTAATTCAACCCCTTTTTGAATGCAAAAGGCCGCCCCGAAAGGAGCGGCCTTTTTTTATCTACCGGCGCGGATTACCACTTGACCGAGTAGCCAAAGCCAATATTGCCC
Organism: Cryomorphaceae bacterium; assembly: GCA_003507115.1. Lineage (GTDB taxonomy): Bacteria > Bacteroidota > Bacteroidia > Flavobacteriales > Schleiferiaceae > TMED14. The sequence goes on from DNWN01000113.1 coordinate 1,376, forward strand.
AGAAATGCCACAGGCATCTGCGCTTCAGATGTAAAGACAGGGGTAGCTGACTTCCTGGCTTCAATAAAGAAATTATTAAATCCAAGACGGGCTTGGACGCTATAGGCCCAACGCATCGCATAAAAATTGCTGGACACCCGATCGTTGACACGACCCAGACCCGTGATGTAGTAATCGCGGTACATAGTGGGTTTCCCCATTCGCAAACTGATAGAGTTCCCTACGGAAAGACTCAAGCCTTTTCGTCCCGAACGGCTCGCATTGAAAACAAAGTTGCTATTCAACGTGAGGTAGTTGATCAGGAATTGCGATCTCCGCCAAAAGACCTCCATTTCAGAGGTCGCAGGAGCCTGAAGGACCGCCAGCCCGTTGGGCACTCCATCCAAAAATGTGGTGCTTAAGAAGGCATTTGGATTAAAATCTACGCCGATAAAATCCCATGCCAGCCCTAAATGTCCCCAAATGGGCGATTCCTTCCATCGTTCTTGGACATAGAACCACTCATACGAGGTGCGGTTCACATAGTCTACCTGCCCATCGCCCCAGGAAGAAATGGGATTGTTGAAACCTCCGGCACCCGAAAAATTAGCGCCGCTGTAAAAGCCCGGATAAAATCCAAAGGACACCGTCTGCCCCTCAAAGCGGTATACTTTTTCTTGTTTAGAGGGCTTAGATTTTGGCTCAAATTTCACCTTCACATCAGGAGAAAGGGTCATTTCAACCTCTTCCCCAAACATACGAATGCCATTGGAGTCAAGTTGAATAGAATCGGCCTTGAAAGTGGTCTGGGGACGCTCTACCTCTTGCGCACAGAGAGGCAACGCCATGAAAAAAGGGAGAAATACAAGGAGTGGTTGCTTCATATTAGTGGGCTGCTAGGGTATTAGATAAAAATGAATGCAGGGCCTGCGGAACTTTGACCTCCATGGAAACCGAATAGGCATTCCAAGGTGCTTGAATTCCTGAGCCATTTTTAAGTCGCTGTCTTTGGGTCGCGACGTAAGCGGTTAGGGAACGGCTCCAAGGGGAGGTGGCTTGGAGCCAAGAGGTCGATGGGCGCGGTTGCTCCAGGGGTAGGGCAGGTTCTATCTTGTTTATCCCGGCAAACGCTTTGGGAATCGCCTCAAAAACTAAGTCGTCTTCCAATCGTTCTAAGCGGATAGGCAAGAACTCCAATGGCCATTTTACCGCTTTTTGTTCTCTTGATCCCACCGCAGTGGCGATAGAAATTTCTGGTGCCTGCGGCTCTATTCTCAAAGCATTAGTGCTGGTGCGATTCGCCTCGCTGTTCGATTTGCTGGGTGCGGTCGATGTCTCAGGTGCTGGGAGGCTCGCCACGGTATGGACCTCCGGCGCAGGAGCCTCTTTCTCCAGGGTAAACACCCACCACCCCGCGAAGGGAATAAAGAGAATAGCCGCTGCGGCACTCCATTTAAACCAGGCACCCACTAGGCGTTTTGTGTTAGGTAAAGCAGCCTGGACGCGTTGCCACGAATCGCTTTTGGGCTGAATTTGGAGTTCATCCAAAGCCCGAATGGCGTTCAACTCTGGCACTGTCCAACGGTTGTCCGCGGGAAGCTGTATTTCCTGAATGCGCTCCCAAGAAGTTTCTCGAGGACTTTTCTCATACTCTGAAAGTCGCCCCTGAAAGGCACGATCGACGGGATGTTTAGGCACTTTTTTCATCCTTGATCCGATTCAGTTTTCACAAGCGCCTTTTGGAGCCATTGACGGGCCCGGCTGAGTTGAGACTTACTGGTACCCTCCGAAATTCCCAGAGACTCGGCAATTTCGGCATGCGAAAATCCTTCTACGGCGTAGAGGTTAAAGACCGTACGAAAACCGGCAGGGAGTGACTGAACGAGCTTCAATAAATGCGCTGTGTCATGCTCCTGGTTGAGAGAATCTAGCCCCAATTCTTCATTCATGAAGGGCTGATGAATGGCTGAATGTTTCCGCAGAGTCATCAAGCATTGATTGACCGCCATGCGACGCACCCAATACTTCACAGGCGCATCACCTCGGTAGGTATGCAGCTTTTGAAAAAAGGTGATCATCGTTTGTATCATGTGGTCTTCCGCTTCATCTTCTTGCGGAAAGTACCGATGACACAGGCCCAAAATATAGGGAGATAACGCATCGTACAGCGCCTTTTGGGCCTTAGCATCGCCCTGTATGGCGCCCGGAATATGTCGTTCAATCCGATCCAACGAGAAGAGTTTCAGCTCTAGGATGCCAGATCCCTTCCTGGGGTTGCACGCGAGCAAAAAAATCTGGTAGCTGCACGATTTCCTGTCCGCGCGGAGCGCGTGCTAACGAGCTAACTCGCCAACAAACTCAATTAAAATCCCAGCCGATCGCCAGTGAGCGCACGTAAACCTCTGGGGCCACAATATCCAAACGTGGATTAAACAAGGGCGTAACGGACTGGCGTGCGGTTACATGAAAAAACTTGAAGCCTATGCGCGCCTGTAAGCCCGCTGAAATTGGATTGCTGTAGAAACGGGAACTCACCTGTTCGCGCGTCCAGCCGTTGTTGGCATCTGTGTACTGCAAGGTTCGGGTAGGCTTGCCCAGGCGCAGGCCCGCATAGCCCCCCATGGCCAAGCTCAAGCCCTTTTTGCCGGATCTAGACCCGTTGTAGTAGAGCCATAGGGGAACCGTCACATAATTGACCCCCAAGGAGCTCGTTCTAAACGTCATGGAGGGGTCCTCCATGATATAAACTCCCCCATTGGTGGCGGCAGGATTCAAATCCGTAACCAAGTAGGATTGAGGGCCAAACTGGATTCCGTAGAAATCCCAAGCAAGACCCGAACGAACCCACAATGGACTGCGCCCCAGTCTTTTTTGGCGGTAGAATATATCATAGGCAATGGTGTAGACTCCACCTGTCTCAGGGAGCCAATCCGAGTCTACAAAATTTTGATCCACATCCAGCATGGACAGAGTCGGCGCCAAACCAATATTCCACGACGTTCCAGTGAATTGACGCTTCTGAAGCTTTCCCTTCTTTCCTCGCTTCCCGGATTTTAACTTGGAGTCTCCATCGACCAAACCATCTGCGTAGTTTTTGTTCGCCTCCCGCACCGCCGCATACGCCGCCGCTGTGTCCTCGACTTCGGGCTCGTCCACGTCTACCGTCTCTGCCCAAAGACCTTCACTGGCACGCATGGTGATTTGCAACAAGCTGTTTTTGAACTCCTCTAAAAGACTGGCATGCCATGAGGCTGCACTGTCTGCCGAAATTTTACCGTCTGCCAGCATCTCATCCACCATCTCTACTTTGCCTTGGTGCATGTAATAGGTATTTTCCAAGCTATGGTTCAACTCATCGACGGTTTGAGCCCATAGCCCCGAGGAGGAAATCAATAGAAGTATCAGAGTAGAATACGTTTTCATCGTCATCGTGTAATTGAAGTCGCAAAGGAAGTAACAAGGACAATGCCATTTTTGCTTTTCGGAGGGGATGGCCCTTTAAAATGACCGACCTTTACAGAGAAGATGAAAAAATCTAAAAAGAACAAGGCACACCGCTCCATGGATGCGGGCTCTCTGGCTTCCCGCATCCTGCGAACCATGGAACGTCGGCCCAGCGTCGTATTTCCGCTGGCTGATTTGGCTCTAGAAATGGGCATGATGGAGCGGACGGGACGAATTTTGACCAAAGCCGCCATGGATTTGTTGATTTCTGGTGGGCATGTCAAAGAGATCAAAGCGGAAACCTATCAGCTCGCCCTGGAAGAAAACCTCGTCGACGGGGTTCTTCAGCTCACGTCCAGCGGTACCGGCTATGTGGTGCCTGGAGGCGGTGCCGACGATGTATTCATCAAAGAGTCTGATTTAGGTGTGGCCTTCGGGGGAGATCGCGTACGGGTTCAACTCTATCCGAGCCGAAATAAACG
>DNWN01000139.1 GCA_003507115.1 Cryomorphaceae bacterium
AGTGGTAGCCGCTGCAGCCGTCCCAGCCTTCTTTGCGCGTATCGGGCCCTACCTGGACCATTCCAAACGGAGCGGTCGCAGCCGGATGGGTATGCCCATGTCCGCCCGTGCCAATAAAGGGGTCGATATGGGCTACCGTGATAGGCCTATCAGGAATGTGCTGGGCTTGGCTGGACAGCGCCAAGCCGCCGAGAAGCAGGAGGAGAGCAAGGGTCTTTTGCATCCCTACAAGATAAAAAGGAAGCGGCCCCGCTGGGGGGCCGCTCTATAACAAGTTATCAGTTCCAACAGCCTTCGTAGCTCGGTGCCTGGTAGATGTAGGTTTCCGCCTTTTTGTCCTCTACCCACTGTAGCATTTTGGATTGCTTTCGCTGGTTTTGCACATAATTCTTCAGCAGGCTGAAGTCTTGGGCGAGGTTGGCCCGGTGTGGGGCTACCCGGTCGCGCAATTGCAGAATGCGAAAAATTTCCTGGCCATCCGGCTTGCGCACGAGAGCGGGTTCAGAAATACCACCCGTTTCAATCTTTTCAATGGCATAAAAAATACCGCGATCCAAATCCTCCACATTCCATCGCACATCCGTCGTCATCGGGTTCATCATGACTCCGCCGTTGAGCTTGGACTCTTCATCGGCTGAAAAAGACTCTGCGGCATCCTCAAAAGTGACTTGGCCTGCCAGAATCGCGGTTCGGAGCGAATCGAGCAAATTCTTTGCTGCGTCGAGATCTGCTTGCTCGACTTTAGGTTTGATCAAGATGTGTCGCAAGTCCAATTCTTCGCCTCGCTTCACCTGGAGTTGGACGATGTGGAATCCATATTCCGTGCGGAAGGGGGCTGAAACTTCCCCGGGGCGGAGGTTAAAAGCGATGGCTTCAAATTCTTTGACAAATACCCCGCGTTTGATGCCCTTGTACTCCCCGCCGTTGCGGTTGGAGCCGGGATCCTCCGAATACAGGATGGCCATGGTGGCAAAGGAGGAACCGCCTAGGATGCGGTCACGCAATTGATTGAGGCGGTCAATGGCATCCTGTTCAGCTTGTTGGCTGACCTTGGGTTCGATAATGATTTGGGCCAACTCGACTTCCGTGCCAATCAAGGGAAGGGAGTCTAGGGGGATTAAGGCGACGGCATCTTCCACTTCCTTGGGAGTCACTTCAATGGTTTCAGTGATGGTCATCTGCATCCGCTGGGCGGTCATTTGATTGCGCATCAAGGGACGCATTTCTTCTTTGATCTCTAGGATGGATTTGCCGTAGTACTCCTCGAGGCGTCGCTCGGTGCCGATTTGGCCCACGAGCTGGTCGATGCGGCGATCGATGTTTTCATCGATCTCTTCCTCCGCAATAATGACCGAATCAATGGCCGCATGGTGGATGAGCAGTTTTTCGAGAAGGAGCTCGCGAATCATTTGGCAATCCGTTAGAGTTTGTCCCTCGCGGGATAAGGCCTCCCGTTGAATGGCGATGTCGGATTGAAGGATTATTTCTTTTCCGACTTGGGCTACGACGCCATCCACTTGAACCGGAATGGGCTGAGCCCAAAGGGGAGCGGCCAAGGTGAGAAGGGCCAGGGCCCGAAGCATTTTATTCATCGTACAAACTTAGTTCAGGTCTACTGCCTGCGTATTTCGTGCCAAAATTTCTCGGCCGAGGTTTAAATAGTTCTCCGCACCGGTGCTCGACGCATCGTACACCAAAATGGGCTCACCGAACGAGGGTGCCTCGCTCAGGCGGACATTGCGCGAAATAATGGTGGTGAAAACCAATTGTTGAAAGTGCTGCTGCACTTCCTCGACCACTTGATTGCTCAGACGCAAACGCGAGTCGTACATGGTGAGGAGCATGCCTTCGATGGTGAGATCGGGATTTTGCAGATTTTGAACGCTACGAATCGTGTTCAAAAGCTTCCCGAGGCCTTCGAGGGCGAAGTATTCACACTGAATGGGCACAGCCACACTGTCCGCAGCGGTGAGGGCATTGAGTGTCACCAGGCCCAAGGAAGGAGCGCAATCGATGATGATATAGTCGAATTCGTGGCGCAAGGTCTTCAGCGCCTCCTTGAGCATGAATTCGCGTTTGGGTTTGTCCACGAGCTCGAGTTCGGCCGCTACTAAATCCAAATGGGCGGGCATCAGCCAAAGATTAGGTTGATCGGTTCCCATGACGGCATCGGTGGCGGCGCAGGTGTGTTCGAGAACCTGGTAGGTTCCCGCTTCGACGGTGGCCACATCGACTCCCAATCCCGAGGTAGCATTGGCTTGGGGATCGGCGTCAATCAATAGGACTCGTTGCTCCAAAAAGCCCAAAGCCGAGGCCAAATTGACCGCGGTGGTCGTCTTTCCGACGCCCCCTTTTTGGTTTGCAATAGCAATGATTTTCCCCATTTGGTAAAAGTAAAAAACCCGTCCCGCTTGGGACAGGTTTTTCTCGCTTCGTTAATAAGTTTCTCGGGATGCCGAAAGGGCTTACAGCGTGTCGCGTATGACCCCGCAAGTCAGCATGTCGTCCCCAAAATAAGGGTTCATCACGCTCCCTTCGCTACTTAACCAAGTGGCACCTTGGTTTCCGAAGGCCATGGGGCAGTATTGAATGAAGAGGGCTTCTCGCCCGGCATTGATCACCTCGTCGTTGTTGGCCTGCAAGGCCTCCTGCAAGGCGAGGGACAGGGCCGAAAAGCGCTCACGCTGGAGAGATAGGTCCTCGTTCTCAATGATTTCCGTCAAGGGTTTGACCAAAGACTCGTGTTTGGCAATGTCCAAGTGCATGTACATCAATTTGGCGGCATCGCGAGCTTCTTGTACGCGGCTGGATACCAACGCATCTTTGAGATGCAGGTATTGCTGAATGACCGTTTCGCCATACTGATCTTTCACGTAATTGCGATGTTCCACAGCGGCTTCTTGGGCCGCTTCTTCCGGCTGGCTGCAGGCCACCGATAGGCTGGCGGCCACCCATAGGGGGACTAGATACTTCATGGTGTCAGAATTAGTTGCGTTGGGCGTCGCGCATGGGGTTAGAGCGCCAGGACTCCCAGCGAGAGCGCTCGGGCAAGGCTTCCAAATGCACATTCACATCGGCAGGCCAAACATTGTTGTACGTATCCGTGTCTGCCGTCTCCAAGTAGGGGTCTAGTTCAATCTTCACCGCTTTTTTGGGCAGGTAGACCGTCTTGACGAAGGACTCTTCGTGCTTGATCCAAATTTCTGCGGGGTAGCGCTCCACGTGGGTCGTGCCATCCTCAAAGGTGAAGCCCACAATCACGGGCATAATCAGTCCGCCTTTGTTGGAGATGCTCAATTCGTGCAAATACCCGGTGGGACCAGCTTCCATCGCTTCCAAAGCCTTCTTATCCGAAGCGGACAAGGCGTAGCGGTCGTAGCTATTGTAGAAGTCGCTCGCTGCCGGCGTGTTGTCCACGATGGTGGGTCGGAGCGTTGCCTCGTTACGCGTTTGGCCGATGTGGCGGGCCTGGTCGTGGGTGCCTTCGTAGCGTCGTTGGGCTTCCAAGGTGGCAGGATCCAAGGTGGGAACAGCCGCGATGCGCACTTTGTCGAGACTTTGGTCGGTGAATTCGGTCGTGTAGAACCAACCGCGCCAGAACCAATCCAGGTCCACTCCGGATGCGTCCTCCATGGTGCGGAAGAGGTCAGCCGGGGCAGGGTGTTTGAAGGCCCAGCGTTCACAATAGGTCTTGAACGCATAGTCAAAGAGCTCGCGGCCGAGGACCGTTTCGCGCAAGATGTTCAGGGCCGTAGCAGGCTTGCCGTAGGCGTTGTTGCCAAACTGGAGAATGCTCTCGGAGTTCGTCATGATGGGTACCATGTTCATGGCCGGTGAGCGCATGTAGTCCACGATGCGATAGGCCGGGCCTCGACGTGCAGGGTAGTGGATGTCCCATTCCTGCTCGGCGAGGTATTGCACAAAGGTGTTCAAGCCTTCGTCCATCCACGTCCACTGGCGCTCGTCGCTGTTGATGATCATGGGGAAGAAGTTGTGGCCCACCTCGTGGATGATCAC
>DNWN01000150.1 GCA_003507115.1 Cryomorphaceae bacterium
ATAGATGTAGGTATTGCGGACCATGAACTCCTTCAGGATGTCGTTCTGGATGGTTCCGCTGAGGTCGCTCATGGCCACTCCTTGCTCTTCCGCGGCGACAATGTAAAAGGCCAAAATCGGGATGACCGCGCCATTCATGGTCATAGAAACGGACATGCGATCCAAGGGAATGCCCTCAAAGAGGCGCTTCATATCCTCGACGCTGTCGATGGCTACGCCCGCTTTTCCGACGTCGCCCACCACCCGCGGATGGTCGCTGTCATAGCCGCGGTGGGTCGCGAGATCAAAGGCCACGCTGAGGCCCATTTGGCCTGCAGCTAAGTTGGCGCGGTAAAAGGCGTTGGATTCCTCGGCGGTGGAAAATCCAGCGTACTGGCGAATCGTCCACGGCCGCTGGGTATACATGCTTCCGTAGGGTCCCCGCAGGTAGGGGGAGACCCCTGCGGCGTCTTGTTCATGCGGGAAGCGGTTCATGCGCCGGTTGGGGATTGGAGTTGTGCCCAAAATCCCCCGCGGGCCGACCAGTGCTTCCAGAGCTTGTCGACCTCGTGCTGGAGCTTAACGGTGTAGCCGTCCAAGGTGTAGGATCCGGCCAGGGGCTGATCCAAGCCTTGAAGGCCATTTTCGTAGGTCAAGACAAGTACTTGTTGGCGGGCCCAGTCCATGGCTTGTGGGCCATCGTTCAGCGGAGTGATCCACAATTCATCGCAGCCACCCAGCCATAGCGCCTGCTGCTGCATGCCGATTCCAATCAATGCGGAGGCGTCCTCGGTGGGTGTGGGGAGATGCGGCCGGCCGCTGATCCACAAGGGGGCAGAGCGCTGGAGGTGCTTTTGGGTGGCCGTCTCCCATAGGCTGCGGGCCGCTTGAACCAGCGCAATCGTCTGGAGGTAATCGTCGGAGGCGGCCAGGCTCAGCCATGCCCGGTCGGCATGGTCCCACCCGACATGATCCAATTGGGCGAATAGGGAGCCAAGGCCATAGGCCAATTGGTGCACGCTCGCCTGGGGGTGGCCGGGTGCCGCCATGGCGGCGCCATTTCCGCAGAGCACGCGCAAACCCGTGGGGAGAGGCATGGCTTTCTGTACCTGGGCCAGGTCGGCCTCCATGCTTCCACGCCAAAAGGTGCCCGTGCGAATAATATGTTCGGCCGGGTCCAGGTTGATGGAACCCTGTAGGCTCTCGGGGTGCTGACTCGCAGGCAACGCGTGAATCTGGGCGGCCAAGTCCTCAAGTGCTCCGCCAAATACCAGGTGGACCGGGGCAATGTCGAGCCGCACATCTCGGAGGAGAAGGGGCAGGTCTTCCGCGCGATGGATCCAAAACAGGAGGCTACTCGCCCCCTGCATGAGCGCTTCCAGGGCCCGGGCGTTGGCTTGGGCGGGATGCGCACCATCGATGGCTTCGAGTGCATGCCGGTGCGCAAAGGGCCGAGGCCCCGTGTTCCAGGGAAGTTCCGGATAGTCTGCCGGCTTTCCAGTGATAGGCAAGGCAAAGCCGTCAGGAAGGGAGATGCTGTCAATCATCGGTCTCGCTTTCGGGGGCCACCAGGGCCACACGTTCGCCGGGCTTGTGCATCCAATAGGTTTCGCGGGCGAACTTCTCGAGTTTGTCCGGGTCGCTGGCCAACTCATCTAGTTGACGTTGGGTCTCTTCCAGCTCTCGCTGATAAAATTCAATCCCGTCTTCTAAAGCTCTCAAACGCGCGTCCAACTCCCATTGAATGAGGGCGGAGGAAGAATCCAAAAAGGCCATCCAAACAACAAAAAAGAGGGTGACCAAAGCGTATTTGTTCGTCAGGCGTTTCCACCATGTGGAGGATCGAAGGGTTTGCCAGCGGCTCATGCTCAAAAATACATCGCAGCCGACAGTCCCCGGCGTTTAGCGCATCTGTTGATCCACAAATTGACGGTATTTCCCTTCTTTGAGGGCCATCAGTTCTGTGTGGCTTCCGAATTCGACCACCTGACCTCCATCGAGAAAGGCGATGCGGTCAGCCGTTCGCACGGTGGATAGACGGTGGGCAATGACTAAGCTCGTGCGCCCTTGCATCAAACGCTGCAGCGCTTCTTGTACGAGGCCTTCACTCTCGGCATCCAAGGAGGAGGTCGCCTCATCGAGGAGTAGAATTTGCGGATCGCGCAAGACGGCGCGGGCAATGGCTATGCGTTGGCGCTGTCCTCCGCTGAGCTGAACGCCTCGTTCGCCTATTTGGGTATCTAAACCTTCAGGAAAGCGCTCGATGAATTCCCAGGCATTGGCTTCTTGGGCGGCGAGCTGAATGTCCTGGTCACTCGCGCCAGGTCGACCGTAGGCAATGTTCTCACGGATACTGTGACCAAATAGAATCACATCTTGGGGTACCCATGCCGTTTGGGTACGCCACGCTTTTTTGGCCAGCGAATTCGAAGGGTGGCCATAAAACGAAAGGGAACCTCCTGCGACTTCATGGAATCGAAGCAAGAGTTGCACGACCGTGGTTTTTCCGGCCCCACTGGGCCCCACCAAGGCGACTTGGGTGCCCGGTTCAATATTTAGGCTAAATCCCTTTAAAACGGGAACATCCGAACGGGAGGGGTAGGCAAAGTCGACCCCTTGAAAGGAAACCGCCGAGGCGCCAGGGAGCGGATCGGGAAGGGTGGTGGCAACCGCCTCGCTGGATTCTTCTATCGTTTCATCCAACATGTCGAGCAGTGCTTCGGTCGCTCCAACGGCTTTCTGGAGCCGGGCATAGACATCTGCCATGCCACCAATCGACCCCCCGATAAATCCCGAGTAGATCACGAAGCTGAAGAGCTGGCCCGCAGCCAACTCGCCGGTAGCGATGAGGGAGGTTCCTTTCCAAACCACGGCCACGAGCGCCCCAAACAAGCCCAAAATCAAGAAACTCGCAAAGCCACCTCGAAGGATTCCACCTGTAATAGCCAGGCGGGCGACGTTCAGGGTAGACTCCTTGTAGCGCGCACGCTCGCGGTCCTCATTGGTGTAGGCTTTCACGGTCGCAATGGCCGAAAGGCTTTCCTCTACGACGGTATTGCTGTCGGCACTGGCATCTTGGACTTGCTTTGAATATTTGCGAATCCGGCTACCAAAGACGACCGCCAACAGGACGACCATCGGCAGAATGGCCAGCATGAAGGCGGTCAGCTTCCAACTTGTGTAGGTCAACAAGGCAATTCCTCCGGTGATCACCACAATCTGGCGGATGAATTCTGCGAGCGTGCTTGTGAATGTCTCTTGGAGCACACCGATGTCGGATTGCAGTCGACTCGTCAGCTCGCCCACCCGTCGTTGGTGAAAGAAGGGGAGGGGCAAATCGATGAGGTGGCCGTACATGGCTTGACGGAGTGCAGCCAAGGCGCGTTGGGCGACGCGTTCAAAAAAGACAATGCGCCCAAAACTGAACACGGCCTGGGCCAACAGCAGGCCACCCAGGGTCAAGGCAATGGGGTTAATGCGCGCGGCATCATTTTGCGCGGCATCTACCAGGTCACCCAAAAAGGCAGGAAACGCCAAGTTGCTCCCCGAGGAGAGCAAAAGGAAGAGCATGCCTAACAGGAATTCTCCCTGAAAGGGCCGGATGTAGACGTACATCCGTGCGATGCGCTTGAGGGCTTTCCACGTGATGGGCTTCTTGGGGGTCTTGGAACCCGAACGGCGCGCCACCTCAGTACTTGTTCTTGTCTTGGAAGTCCAAGGATTTCAGACCGAGGGCTTTCAAGGCACGCTTGGCAGTAATCTTGACCCACTCCTTGGTTGCAGTGGCCGTGCGGCGCATGATGCCGTCGTCCGGACGCGACACGAACTTGGAATCGCTGTAGCGGAAACCTTCCCCGACTTCGGTGTAGTAGTAGGCATAAAAGCTCTTGCGGCTTTCCCCTTCGGGAATTTGGATGGCCGAATAGCCGTGGGGGCTGTTGGCGTCGGTGAGGAAGATGACGGCTCGGTTGAAGTTGGGGGCAATCTTGTGCTCACAGCGGGACATCTTCGGATCCCAGATTTCCAAGTGGCCCCCATATTCCTCTTTCCACTGCTTGTTGAGGTAGATCAGCAAATTGATCCGGCGCCACAAGCCCGAAGCCGGGTCGTAGTTGACGTCGATGTGGACATCGACATAGCTGCCTTGACCGCCTTGGTGCAGCCCGGATCCCAGAGAGTTGTCCGGAGTCACCAAGTGGGGGATGCCGGTCAACGTAGACATCCACTGACTGAATTCCTCCGAGCGAATGGTGTTCCGAACCTCCGTAAAAATGGGGTCCCAGCGCTCAAAGTGGTAGTCCTCCACTTTGTTCTCATTGAGGCTCTTGCGCTTGACCTTCAATGAATC
>DNWN01000131.1:0-424 GCA_003507115.1 Cryomorphaceae bacterium
CGTGTCGGGATTCATGCGGCGCATGTCCTCGTTGAGGATGTCGAGGGCATCTTGGATTTGTGCTTGGCTAATGTTGTCACTTTGGTCATACCACATGACATGGAAAACAACGGGAATAATTTGAACGACAGATTCAGGTCCCGAAGCATCTACCTCCATCTGGGTTTTCATGAGAGCCTCGGTCTCCTCCAAAAGGATCGCTCGACGCGGATTATTTTGAATTTCCCAAGCCAGCTGTTCATCGGCTCCGCAGCGTTGTATGGTTTGGGCGTGAAGGCCTGAAAAACCTAGGATTAATGCGGCAAGAGTGAAAAACGTATGGAGGAAACGGAGCATGGTTTTAGCGTCTTAGAATGAACCCCTAAGGTACTTTGGTTTAAAGGAGTCAACAACCTTTGGGTATTTGCAATTAATGTGCGTATCT
>DNWN01000131.1:544-3416 GCA_003507115.1 Cryomorphaceae bacterium
TTCACTCCCCACGCAGATTGTGGTGATAATGTTATTGTTATTAACGCTTCGGCTGTCACGCTTTCAGGTACCAAAATGGATACTAAGCAGTACATCCGTTACACGGGCTATCCCGGTGGTCAGCGCTTCAGCACACCTGCCTTGGAAATGGCCAAGAACCCTGAGCGCGTTTTGGAAACAGCCGTACGCGGCATGTTGCCCAAGAATCGCCTGGGTCGTGACTTGTTCCGCAACATGTATGTATATGGTGGTGCCGAGCATCCCCATGAAGCTCAACAGCCTGTCTCCATCAACGCTTAAGATCGGTAATCTATGTCTACCTCTTCTACTCACGCCATTGGCCGTCGTAAAACCTCTGTCGCACGCGTTTACATCAAAGAAGGATCCGGAACCGTTTCCGTGAACAAGCGTGAACTCAGCAATTATTTCTCGACAGCTCAGCTGCAGTACAAAGTAAACCAGCCCTTCTCCATCACGGAGACTCTGGGCAAGTATGATGTGAAAGTCAATGTAGAGGGCGGTGGCATCACCGGCCAAGCCGAAGCGATTCGCTTGGGTATCTCTCGTGCGTTGGTTTCTATCAACCCTGACTTCCGCGCTTTATTGAAGCCTGATGGCTTGATGACCCGTGACCCACGCATGGTCGAGCGTAAGAAGTTTGGTCAAAAGAAAGCGCGCAAGCGTTTCCAGTTCTCCAAGCGTTAATCGCAGGAGTATTTGGTTTAGTATCCAAACTGGACAGATCGCTTGGCGCTACTGTTTGGTTGACTTAAGTGAACGTAAACCCCAATCTCAACTATGGCTCAAACGCCTGACATTCAACAACTCCTCGACGCCGGTGTCCACTTCGGTCACTTGACGCGTAAGTGGAACCCCAACATGGCTCCGTACATCTACATGGAGCGCAATGGTATCCACATCATTGACCTGCAAAAGACGCAGCGCAAACTTCAAACGGCGACCGATGCTATGGCGAAGATTGCCGGTTCTGGCCGCAAGATTCTTTTCGTTTCTACCAAGAAGCAAGGAAAAGAAGTTGTCGCTGAAACGGCTAAGGCTTTGAATATGCCCTACATCGTGGAGCGCTGGCCCGGTGGTATGTTGACGAACTTCGTCACCATCCGCAAAGCCATCAAGAAAATGACCAACATCGACAAGATGAAGGAGGACGGCACATTTAATACGCTGTCCAAGCGTGAGCGCCTACAGGTGGATCGCGTTCGTGCCAAGCTCGAAAAGAACTTGGGTTCCATCTCCGACATGAGCCGCCTTCCGGCTGCCTTGTTTGTCGTGGACATCATGCGTGAGCACATCGCGGTAGAAGAAGCCCGCACCTTGGGCATCCCTGTCTTTGCGATGGTCGACACCAACTCCAATCCGAACTTGGTAGACTACGTGATTCCTGCGAATGACGATGCCTCCAAGTCGATTACGGTTATTATGAACTCTGTATCCGAAGGTATCAAGGAAGCCTTGAGCCAGCGCAAAGCGGAAAAAGAAAAAGCCGGCAACGAGAAGCTAGAGAAAGCTGCTGCGAAAGTTGCCGAATAACAAAAACACCGGGGCAACAGCCCCGGTTTTACTTACAAACCGACTAAAATTTTTACAATCATGGCAATTACTGCTGCAGATGTAAACAAACTTCGTCAAATGACCGGAGCAGGCATGATGGACTGCAAGAAGGCCTTGACGGAAGCCAATGGAGATTTCGAAGCGGCGATCGACGTATTGCGCAAGCAAGGTCAGAAGGTCGCAGCCAAACGTGCGGATCGTGACGCTACGGAAGGTGCGGTGATCGCGTTGACGAACGCGGACCAAACGCGCGGTGTCGTCATCAGCTTGAACTGTGAGACCGACTTTGTCGCCAAGAACGAAGGATACGTGGCCATGGCTACGAAAATGGCTGAAGTGGCCCTGGCGGGCTTCCCTGCTACCAAAGAGGCCCTATTGGCCTTGGAGTACGAAGGTGGGTTGACCATTTCCGATAAATTGACCGAGCAAACGGGAGTGATCGGTGAGAAAATTGAGATTTCCTACTACGAGTCCATCGAAGGCGCTTGTGTTGCTTCGTACATCCATGCTGGAAACAAATTGGGCACGTTGGTCGCTTTGTCGGCCTCAGCTCCTGAAGCCGGGAAGGATGTCGCGATGCAAGTAGCCGCCATGAACCCTGTCGCCTTGAACAAGGATGAGGTTCCCGCCGCAGCCATCGAGCGCGAATTGGAAATCGCCCGCGACCAAATCCGTCAAGAGGGCAAGCCCGAAGAGATGGTGGATCGCATTGCCCAAGGCAAATTGGGCAAGTTCTTCAAGGAGAATACCTTGGTGGAGCAAGACTTTATCAAGGACAGCAAGCAATCTGTCGCCAATTACTTGAACGGTGTTCAAGCGGGCCTCGTGGTCACCGGCTTCCGCCGTGTGGGCCTCGGTGTCTAAGACAATCTTTTGTACACAGGACTGGCGCCGTGCCGAGGGCAACCTCCGCACGGCGCTTCTTTTTTGTCGTGAATTCTGACTTGAGCCCTCGGGCCGAGCGCACTATCTTTGAATGAATCAAGCAACCCATGAAGTACAAACGCATCTTACTAAAACTCAGCGGGGAAGCCCTGATGGGGGATAAATCATTCGGTCTGGACCCCAAGCGATTGGCGGATTATGCGGCCGAAATCAAAGCCGTAGTCGCCCACGGGGTGGAGTTGGGCATTGTGATTGGCGGAGGAAACATCTTCCGCGGCCTACAGGGAGCGGGCGACGGCGTCGATCGCGTTCAAGCAGACCACATGGGCATGCTTGCCACGGTCATCAACGGCCTGGCGCTGCAGTCCGCCCTAGAATCTATCGGGGTACAGACGCGTTTGCAGTCCGCCATCGA
>DNWN01000051.1 GCA_003507115.1 Cryomorphaceae bacterium
TATACGGAAGAAGATTTGGACCAATGGATGGCCGAATTGTCAGACCTCCCAGAAAAACTCCAAGCGGCGGTGGACGCGATGGATGATGCCCGCCTTCAATCGCCCTATCGACCGGACGGATGGACGCGCACGCAGGTCATTCACCACTTAGCGGACAGTCACATGAATTGCTTTGTTCGCTGCAAACTGACGTTGACTGAGCTCGATCCCATTGTCAAGCCGTATGATGAACGCGCCTGGGCGGCGACCCCCGATGCCACTGATCTCAACGTAGGAGCCTCCTTGGACATCCTTCATGGTTTGCACTACCGCTGGAACCAGTTTTGGTTGAGTTTGGGACCCGACGATTGGGCACGCGATTATTACCACCCCGAAAATCAGCGCGACGTCACCCTCGCTGAAGCTTTGCAATTTTACGCATGGCATAGCCGCCACCACTTGGCGCATGTGACCTCGGCATGGCAGGGAAGCTAGGAAGCTAGAGAGCTTTGAGGCTAGAGGGCTGGGAGGCGTAAGAACTAGAGAGGACTTGGTGGTGTTTTCCATAGGAATTTTAAACGCTTACGCACTTTTCTGATCGGTACAAAACCACGAACTTCACTGCGCGCCGGCACTTTACCCGCACCCTCCCAAAAAACCCTCCTACTCTTTACACCATGAAAAAACACCTTCTTTACACGCTGCTCGGGGGAACGATTTTGTTCTTCTGGCAATTCCTGTCGCACGCGGGGCTCAACTTGCACGCCGACGCTCAACAATACACCCCAAAACAGGCCGAAATCCTCGACGCCATCGCCGCCGCTGGCTTGGAGCCCGGACAATACATGCTGGGGCAGCCGGGTCCCACAGAAACGATGGAAGAGTGGGAGGCCGCCATGGAATCCCTGCAGGGCAAGCCTTGGGGCCTTTTGAATTACCAAACGGTGGACCATTCGGACATGGTCATGCCTTTGGTGCGCGGCTACCTCATTGCACTTATCGTGGCGGCCTTGTTCTTCTGGTTGATCCGCAATATGACGGCGATGGATATGAAGAAGGGCCTTTTGGTGGGTATCGCTGTAGGCATGATTTCCTACTTTTTGGAGCCGTATTCGGACTTCATTTGGTACAAGACGCCCGGTATCGTGGCGCACCTGATGGACGGTATCATTCCTTGGGCTGTGATGGGTGCCATCGCGGGCCGAAATGCCAAAAACGCCTAACATGAAACGGACCCTACTGATTGCATTCAGCGTCATAGCTGGGTCCCTCTGGGCACAGGAGGCGGCGAAACCGTCCCCTTCTTTGAGCCCCTATCCGCAGCGGCCGGACTATGCCGAAATTTCAGCCTGGGCGGCCCATCCCGCCATCGAATGGGGCAGCGGCAAGCGTTCGCGCGCCACGGAACGTTTGGACCGGCGTTTGGAAAAAAAGTACGGGGCGATTCCCATCGCGGTTCCGACGTTTTTCATCTACCCGACCCTTTACTTTGAGGGCAGCAGCTGGAATGCCGATTGCTTCGACGCGACCTACCGCCAAGAAATCAACGATTGGCCCCTCGCCAATCAGGCTAGTGTTTTCAACGGAGTGGGGCTGGTGTACGCACCGCACTACCGCCAAATGATGTACCGGGGCTACTACCCGGAATCCCCGCAAGAATACCAGGACGCCTTGGTGGCCTATGACACCGCCTTTGCCGATGTGAAGCGCGCCTTCGAGACCTTCATCGCCTTGAATCCGGAGGGCCGCTACATTTTAGCGGGTCACAGCCAAGGCACGGGCCACGCCAAACGCCTCATGATGGAGGTCATTCTGCCCAACAAGGATCTACGCCAAGGCCTGCTCGTGGCCTATTTGGTGGGCAACACGGTGACGGCGAAGGACATGGGCGACTTCCCGCTCTGTACGGATCCGACCCAAACGGACTGCTGGATGGGCTGGCGCAGCTACGGCAAGGATTTTTACCCCAAGAAATTCGGGCCCGAATACCCCGTGGTCAACCCCATCACCTGGTCAGATTCGCCCAAACGCAGCCGCCGCTACCAGCACATGGGGGCGCTCTATTCCAATGGAAAGGTCCTTTTGCGCCACGGGGTGAGTGCCCGAATTGATCAAGGAACCCTGCGCATCGAACGCTTGCGCGGCCCCCTAGGATGGTTCTTCCGATGGGAAGATTACCACCGCGCGGATTACAACATGTTTTGGTTCAACATTCGGGAAAACCTCTACCAGCGCGTGCAAAATGCGGAACTATCCACCGAATGGACCTCCGAGCCCTACATCGGGTCCGAATTGGATTAATTCCAGAGAAACTTCAGCTGGCTGTGAAAGGCGGCGTCCACATCCTGACGTTTGCTCTCCACCAACTCAAAAAAAGTGAACGCAAACAGCCAAGATGTCCAAGCATCCTGGTTGTCGTCAAAAGCTTGGTGCGCCGAATTGCGCTCCCAAAACAAATGAAGGGTACGCAAACAATGGTAGCCATCTTCCCAGTGGGGCATGACCCAGCCGGGCATATCGGACAATTGTCGAACTATAATGAGGGCGCGTTTTTCGTGGTACTGAAGAGGCAAGGTGCTCATTTCGAGTAACTCGACCACCAACCGCTTGAGGAATGGCAAAGCCGCTTGGACGAGGCGTTCCTCTCCAAAGAAGGAGGG
>DNWN01000076.1:0-4020 GCA_003507115.1 Cryomorphaceae bacterium
ACCACGGTAGAACTGCCTCATCTTGGGATTCGTCCAGATTTGGGCGGCACCGAAAGTCATCCATCCCGATTCGGTTTTGGCTTGTCCACCGCGAGGGATGGTGAACCGATGCTGGGACGGCCATTGCTCCATGGCAGGAGCATCAAGGATGTAGTCTTCTGTCACGGCGTGAACCGTTCCCTCATACATAAAGTGTTCTTCCTTGGCGAAGTATTTCCCCGAACGGCAGGTGAGGCGGCCATCGGGCGACTCGATGTCTCCCCCTTGCTGGAAGGTGCCTTGCTCCAATTCCGTATCGTATCGGAGGCTTGGCGTTCGGAGAACCTGACCTTCGTGCTCCAAAACGACCTGTCCGCGCAAAAAGGCCACACCTTGGCTGTAATCGAGGGTACTTGAGCTGAGTCGAACCCCTTGTTTTCCGCGGTATCGAATATGACCGTAGGCTAAAAAACGATCGTCTTTGCGCCACCAACGTGCAGAATCACAATAGAACGTGCCCTCTCTATTTCGAAGAGCTACATCCCCGCGCAAAATAGTGACAGGGCCTTGAGAGGTGCGTTGTACCGTGACGGATTCACTTTTCAGCAAATCCACTCGTTGCCCTGGTCGCAATTGCCCCGAGGCAGTCCACGACAGGAGTATCCAGAGGACGGCCCAATGCCGTCTCATGCACGCCACAGCGTTTGTTCGCGATCCGGTCCCACAGAGATTAAAACGACAGGCACGCCCATTTCTTGTTCGATAAACTTCGTATAGGCAATTAGGGCATCGGGGAGATCCTCCACGCGTGTTACCCCGGTTAAGTCGTCCTCCCAGCCAGGCAAAGTAGTGTACACGGGCTCCAACAGTCCTTCTTCGAGCGAATAAGGAAGGTGAGAAATGGTCTCTCCGCGATAGGTGTAGGCCGTACAAACTTCCAATGCATCCATGCCCGAGAGCACATCCGCTTTCATCATCATGAGCTGAGTAACCCCATTGACTTCGACGGCATAGCGCAATGCGGGAAGGTCCAGCCAACCCGTTCTACGGGGCCGACCCGTGGTGCTTCCATATTCGTGGCCTTTATCGCGAATCGCTTGTCCGAGTTCATCGTCCAGTTCTGTAGGGAAAGGGCCACTTCCCACGCGGGTGCAGTAGGCCTTGAAAATCCCCAGTACCTCACCAATGCGGTTGGGCGCTAGGCCCAAGCCCGTGCATGCACCCGCGGCGGTCGTGGTGGAAGAGGTAACGAAGGGATAGGTGCCAAAATCCACATCCAGGAGGGTGCCTTGGGCTCCTTCTGCCAAGATGCGCTTCCCTGATTTGTAGGCTTCTTGAATCAAAACATCCGTGTCCGCCAGTTGCATCGGGCGCATCCGCTCAATCGCCGCCATCCAGGCCGTTTCGGCTTCGTCCAAATCAAAGGCAAGCGGGTCGTTGCCCAGCATGTGTAAGTGCTTTGCTTTCAGTGCATTGTAGCGATCCAGGAAATCGGGCAATTCGATATCCCCAATACGCAGGCCATTTCGGCCTGTTTTGTCCATATACGTTGGGCCGATGCCTTTGAGCGTAGAGCCAATTTTATTCTTGCCTTTGGCGGCCTCCGAGGCGGCGTCCAGCAGACGATGGGTGGGGAGAATCAAATGTGCTTTTCGCGAGATCTGCAAGCGCTCCAAGCATTTAGGCTCTAGGTCCAAGAGTTTATCGATCTCTTTGCAGAAAATGACCGGATCGACGACCACGCCATGGCCGATGATGTTCATGGCATTCTCGTGGAAAATCCCAGAGGGAATCGTATGCAAGACATGCTTTATGCCATTAAACTCTAAGGTGTGACCTGCATTGGGTCCACCTTGGAAGCGGGCAACTACGTCATATTTCTTGGTCAGTACGTCGACAATTTTTCCTTTTCCTTCGTCCCCCCATTGCAGGCCGAGCAAAACATCTGCTCCGTGATTCATTCCTTTTTGGATTTTGCGTAGATATATAGTTGGTGCCCAGTGACTTCGACGCCGAACACTTCTTCAATGCTATGTTTGATTTGCTGAATTCGGGGGTCGCAGAATTCCTTGACCTCGCCACTATCCACCAAAATGACATGGTCGTGCTGCTTGTTGAAGTAGGACTTCTCGTATTGGGCCTGATTCTGGCCAAACTGATGCTTGCGAACTAAGCCGCACTGCATTAAGAGTTCCATGGTGTTGTATAAGGTAGCACGCGAAACTCGGTAGTTCTTGATCTTCATCGAACCATAGAGTGTTTCGATGTCAAAATGCCCATCCTGGGAATAGATTTCATGGAGTATGGCATACCGCTCGGGCGTTTTGCGCTGCCCGTTTGTTTCTAAAAACTCGGTAAACACGTGTTTGACTTGGTCAAACGATGAAGCACTCATAGTGGCTTAGTAAGGCACAAAGTTACAATTTTACGAGCGTACCTTCGTATTGATTCTATGGGAAAACGCCTTCTTTTCTTCTTCTTTTTCGCCATCCTGACAGGGAGTGCTTTGGCCCAAAATCGAGCCGCCGTTTCCGCCTATCAAAAAGGCCTTGGCGAATACCTCGATCCAGCCGGGAGCGACACCAAGGCGGAGAAGTATTTTTTGCGTGCTGTCAAGCTGGATCCAGTCTATCCTGCGGCATGGCTTGCACTTGGGGAACTCTATGAAGAGCGAGGGGATTCTGCGCGGTGCTTCTATTCCTATCGAGAGGCCGCAAAGACCGGAGCGGCTCGAGCAGGCTATTTCAACCTAGGCCGGGCCGCTTTAGGCTTTGGGGGCTACCAAACCTCCCTGGCAGCCTGGTCCTTTTATCTGGCCCTGGAACGCCTTCCAGACGCCCAGGTCGCCGATGCCAAGCGCATGCAAGCCCATGCCGCTTTTGGGCTCCAAGCACGTCAAAACCCGTCCCCCGGCATCCTGCCTCGAAGCATTAAAAATGCCCAGACGGGGCATCAGTACCCCGAATCCTACTTTTTTCCCAGCATCTCCGGCAACCAGAGCACCCTCTACTTCACGGGCCGCAACTACCATCAATTGCCGCGGGATGAGAACATATTTGCCACGTTTGCGGGCGATTCTGTGGAATGGTCCACTCCGCATAAAGTGGAGGGCTGGATCAACACCTTGCTCAACGAAGGGGCGGTTTCCGTGCAAGGGGATGAGCGCCGAATGGTCTTTGCCGGCTGCGAACGCGAAGACGGCTACGGGTCCTGCGACATTTATCTATCCGACCTCACCCCATTTGGCTGGTCTCAAGGAAAAAACATGGGGGCCGCCGTCAACACACCGCAGTGGGAAACGCAGCCCTGCCTGTCCACCGATGGACAATACCTCTTTTTTGTCCGCGATTCCAAGAAAATGGGCAGCCATTCCAATATTTGGATGAGCCGCTGGGATGGCGAAAAATGGAGTCAGGCCGAAATGTTGCCCGCGACCATCAACGGAACGGGAAACGAATTCAGTCCCTTTTTGCATGCCGATGGGAAGACCTTGTACTTTGGTTCCACCAGCCATGTAGGCATGGGGGGTATGGACCTCTATAAGTCGGAATGGCAGTCCGATGGCAGCTGGTCGGAACCCGAAAACCTGGGGTATCCCATCAACGACCATTTGGACAATTTTGGCCTCGTGGTGGCCCCCGATGGCCGCAGTGGCTTCATGTCGGGTGGTTTGCTGGGCGAGGCTGTTTGGGACGAAGAGTTGCGCACCTACGGCGGGGATATGGCCCCTAATTCACACAATCTGCCCGTCATCTTTGCCTTTGAACTTCCAGAGCCCCTGCGCGCAACCCCCATTGTTTGGCTAGAAGTCTATGCGGTGGACGTGGAAACCCGAAAGGCCCTTCCGACGGCCAAGTGGTCCATTTCTCGCCAAGGCTTGAAGCAAGAAGTGACGCATTCGGGGGCTTTATTCGAAACCAGCTTGCCCTTGCATACCCAGATGGCCTTCAGCGTGCAGGCGCCGGGTTACAATTTTGAAAGCTACCGTTTGCTCACGGAGGAGCGCGCGGGAAATGTCCAGAAAGACACGGTGTACCTGCG
>DNWN01000076.1:4029-8211 GCA_003507115.1 Cryomorphaceae bacterium
GAAGCGGTCCTGCTTCCCGAGTCCATGGTGGAAATCCACCGGGTGGCGGACTGGCTTCAAGCAAATCCTGGATTGCGGATTGAAGTAGCCGGCCATACGGACAATCAAGGCAGTGCGGCCTACAACCAAGGTTTGAGTGAGCGCCGATGCAGCGCCGTCGTGGATGCCCTGGTCCGGGAGGGCATTGCCGCCCAACGGATGCAATCCAAGGGATATGGGGCAAGCCGTCCCGTCGCGTCCAATGCCAACGAAGAGGGCCAAGCGCTCAATCGCCGGACGGAGATTGAGATTCTTTCGACCACCGGGCAATGAGCCATTCTGCTAGGCGCGCCTCCGTGGGATTTTCTCCGGGAACATAAAAAGCAGTCCCGTCTAGTCCGTCGGGCAAATACGATTGGGCGACAAAGCTCCCCGGATAATCGTGGGGATACAGGTAGCGCGCCCCATAGCCCAATTCTTTCATGGTTTGGGTGGGCGCATTGCGCAAATGCACCGGCACCTCGAGGTCACCTGTCTGTTCGACCGCCTTCAAGGCCTGATCGATGGCGAGGTAGGCCCGATTGGATTTGGGGCTCGCCGCCAAGTAAATTGCGCATTCCGACAAGGGAATTCGTCCTTCTGGCATCCCTAGCCGTTCGACTGCTTGAAAGCAAGCGGTGGCGATGGTGAGCGCTTGGGGATTGGCCAAGCCCACATCTTCGGCGGCGGCGATGAGCAACCGTCGGGCAATGAAGGTTGGACTTTCCCCGCCGGCAATCATTCGGGCCAGCCAATAGACGGTAGCTTGGGGATCGCTGCCTCGTATGGACTTAATCAACGCGGAGGCGATGTCGTAGTGCTGGTCCCCTGCACGGTCATATTTCGGAGCCATTTTCGGCGCATGCTGTCCGACGAAGGCCGCATCGACCTTCGTTTGCCCGCTATTCTTCGCGACTAGGCAAAGACTTTCGAGGGTATTTAAAAAGCGCCGAGCATCTCCGCCGGTAAAGGCATAAATGGCGGCGTATTCCACTTCTTTGACCCCTGTTGACTGCAAAAAGGGATCGGTTGCCAACGCTTTTTGGCCCAAAGGAAGCAAGTGCTCCTCATCCAGGGGCTTCAGCACAAACAGCTGACAACGAGAAAGCAAGGCCGAGTTAACCTCAAAGCTGGGATTTTCCGTCGTTGCCCCAATCAACGTAATGGTCCCTTTTTCGACCGCGGCCAGTAGGGCATCCTGTTGAGACTTGGAAAACCGATGGATCTCATCAATGAAAAGCACCCGTCCGAGGGGGTGGAACATCCGGTCCTTTTCGGCCCGTTGGATTTCGTCCCGTACGTCTTTCACGCCGCTGGAGATGGCGCTCATCGCCGTAAAAGGCATATCTACCTGCTCAGCTAACAATTGCGCCAAGGTGGTCTTTCCGACCCCAGGGGGTCCCCAAAACAGGAGGGAGGGCAAGCGTTTTTGATCTAAAGCAGGCTGCAAGGCCCCTTGAGGACCGACCACGTGGTATTGGCCCGCAAAATCCTCGAGGCGTCGAGGACGCATCCGTTCAGCTAAGGGAGCATTGCTCATTGCGAGAAAGGTACGATGGGGTTTAGGCTAGACCCAAGTGGGGATTCTTTCAAAATGCCGGATTCCCCGATTCCAAACAAGGCAAAATCGAACCGCACGGGATCTTCCGGATCCATTCGGCGCAAGGCAGTATCCAATTCGAGCACAGCACGTCGGTCGTTCGCCTTCCGTTCGAGCAGTCCGATGGCCCGTCCTACATTTCCGCTGTGGACATCCAAGGGACAAGAGAGGTAAGCGGCTGGGGTTTGGGTCCAAAGACCAAAATCCACCCCCCGACGAGAGGAACGCACCATCCAGCGCAAAAAGAGATGCAAACGTTTCGCGGCAGACCCCTGAGCAGGGGAGGCGAGGTGTTTGGCGGATCGGGTCTCCAACCAGTCTCCGGCAAAGGACGCCCGAAAGCGATCGATGGCTGCATGGTAGTCGGTTTCCCCCCTTTTGAGACCAAAGCCCTTTTCCAAACTGGAATGGCTCTGGTACCAACGTTTCAGGGATTGCATGAACCGAAGACCATCTTCCGGCATGAAGGTGCGATGCGCCCAGTGCCAAGAGCGCATATCATCGTCGGTGGCATCTACGAGGGTGGCCACAGGAGAGTCACCCAAAGGATCGAACATCCGCTCGGCACTCTGTACAATCGAACTCCGCCGCCCCCATGCGATAATGGCCGTCATAAAGGCCACGCATTCAATGTCTTCCGGACGTTCGTAGCGATGCGGAATGGAAATGGGGTCGAGGGGAATGAAGTCGGGCTGTTCATATTCGAGCGCCCAATGTTCCAGCCAAGCCTGTAAGTCTTCTGGAGAAATCAGCTGCGCCATGCTCCATCACTCAGATGCAGCGCCCGGTCCGCTTTGGCAGCCCATTCGGTGGCGTGGGTGACCACAATCATCGCCACATTCGAATGGCGTCGAACCTCCTGGAGAATGTCAAAAAGCTCGGAAGAGCGCTGGCTGTCCAGGTTGCCCGAGGGCTCGTCGGCCAGAAGAAGTTTGGGATCGTGAACCAGGGCTCTCGCTACCGCCACCCGCTGCTGTTCCCCGCCACTTAACGCACCCGGGAGGTGGTCCAAGCGGTGGTCCACTCCGAGGGCCTTTGCCCAGTGTCGCGCCCGTGACTCCATATCTTTTCTCCCTGCGATCCATCCGGGCATACAGAGGTTCTCGAGGGCCGTAAACTCGGGCAATAAATGGTGGAACTGGAAGACAAAACCGAGGGATTGATTTCGGAAGGTGTCTATGTCACGCGATGCCGTGGGGTAGGGGGCGCCTTCAAACATAAGCGTACCCGAATCCGCCGCATCCAGGCCCCCTAGAATATGCAGGAGCGTCGACTTGCCCGATCCGGATGGACCTGTAATCGCCACAAATTCACCCGTTTCTACCTCTAGGGAAATATCCTTCAAAACGGAAACGTCTCCGTAATTTTTGGCAATATGGTGGGCGTGCAGCAAGGTGGACATCGTCCCCAAAAGTAGCGCGGAATTCCAGGAATCGAGAAGTACCTTTGCGCAGCACATTCAGAAAGCCTCGCACCATGAATCTCCACGAATATCAAGGAAAAGACATTCTCGCCTCCTACGGAGTCCGAGTTCAACGCGGAATTGTGGCTACGACCCCGGTGGATGCCGTGGCCGCAGCCAAACAATTGACCGAAGAAACGGGAACCCAATGGTATGTGGTTAAAGCTCAAGTGCACGCCGGAGGTCGAGGCAAAGGAGGTGGCGTAAAACTCGCTAAAAACCTCGACGAAGTTCAGCAACGCGCCACCGACATCTTGGGCATGCAGTTGGTCACTCCCCAGACCTCCAAGGAAGGGAAGACCGTTCACCAGGTGCTGATTGCCGAAGACGTGTACTATCCTGGCGAGAGCGAGACGGAAGAATACTACATGAGTATTTTGCTCGACCGTGCCGCGGGCCGCAACATGATCATGTATAGCCCGGAAGGTGGCATGGACATTGAAGCAGTCGCAGAACACAGCCCCGAAAAAATCTTTACGGAGAGCATTGATCCATCTGTCGGATTGCAGGACTTTCAAGCGCGCCGAATTGCCTTCAACTTGGGGCTTTCAGGTGCCGCCTTCAAGGAAATGGTTGTTTTCGTAAAAAGCTTGATGGCCGCCTATCAGGGCATCGATGCGAGTTTGTTCGAAATTAATCCCGTCCTCAAAACGAGCGACAACAAGATCATGGCGGTCGATGCGAAAGTAGCCTTGGACGACAACGGACTCTTCCGTCACCCAGAACTAGCCGCCTTGCGTGATTTCCGTGAAGAGGATCCCACCGAAGTCAAGGCAGATCAGGCTGGTCTCAACTTTGTCAAGCTTGATGGCAATGTGGGCTGTATGGTCAACGGGGCTGGTTTAGCGATGGCCACCATGGACATCATCAAGATGGCGGGTGGCAATCCAGCAAACTTCCTAGATGTGGGAGGAACGGCCAACGCAGAACGCGTCGAAAAGGCCTTCCGTATCATTTTGGAAGACGCCAACGTGCGGGCCATTCTCGTGAACATCTTCGGCGGCATTGTCCGGTGTGATCGCGTCGCGCAAGGAATTGTGGATGCCTACACGAGCATTGGGGAAATTCCCGTCCCCATCATTGTTCGCCTCCAAGGAACGAA
>DNWN01000048.1 GCA_003507115.1 Cryomorphaceae bacterium
GCGAAAAATCGGATATTGTCATTGGTCGTACGGGCGAAATGCGCGTGGTCGATTCCAAGACGGGTATTCCGATCATGACCGCCAACATTCCTTACGGTTCAACCCTCCTCGTGAAGGGCGGATCCAAAGTGAAGAAAGGCGACGTGATTTGTACGTGGGACCCGTATAACGCGGTCATCATCTCGGAACACGCTGGAAAGATTGCCTACATGGATATTGTCCAAGGCGTGACCTACAAGGTCGAGATCGACGAGCAAACCGGTTTCCAAGACAAAGTCATTTCTGAAAGCCGCAGTAAGAAGCTGGTTCCCATGCTTCAAGTGGTTGACAAAAAAGGCAATGAGATCAAGCACTACACCCTGCCTGTCGGCGCACACCTGATGGTGGACGAAGGCGAAGTCATCAAGTCGGGCAAGGTCTTGGTCAAGATTCCACGCAAAGGCGCGAAATCTGGTGACATCACCGGAGGCCTTCCCCGTGTGACGGAATTGTTTGAAGCTCGTAACCCCTCGAATCCCGCTGTTGTAGCTGAAATCGATGGTACGGTTTCCTATGGCAAGATCAAACGCGGTAACCGCGAAATCATGATTGAAAGCCGTACGGGTGAGCAGCGCAAGTACTTGATCAACTTGTCCAAGCAAATCTTGGTGCAAGAGAATGATTTTGTTCGTGCTGGATCCCCATTGAGTGACGGAGCGATTACCCCTGCCGACATCTTGGCCATTCAAGGTCCGACGGCGGTTCAGGAGTACCTCGTGAATGAGATCCAAGAAGTGTACCGTCTCCAGGGCGTGAAAATCAACGACAAGCACTTCGAAGTGATTGTTCGTCAGATGATGCGCAAAGTGGAGATTGTAGACGGAGGTGACACCTCGTTCTTGGAAGGCCACCTGGAGCACACCATGGACTTCATCAAGGAAAACGACCGCATCTTCGATAAGAAGATTGTGGAGGACGCAGGCGACAGCGATACGCTCAAGCCAGGCATGATGATCTCTTCTCGCCGTTTGCGCGATGAGAACTCACTTCTGAAACGGGCTGATAAGGCCATGGTTCAGGCACGTGATGCCCAGTCGGCTACCGCGAAGCTCATCCTTCAAGGTATTACACGCGCTTCGTTGCAGACTAAGTCTTGGGTTTCTGCGGCGTCGTTCCAGGAGACCACCAAAGTATTGAACGAGGCAGCGATTGCAGCCAAAGTAGATACCTTGGATGGCTTAAAGGAAAACGTCATCGTAGGTCACCGCATCCCTGCCGGTACGGGACTTAAGCGCTACTACACTTCGGTCGTAGGCAGCAAGGACGAGTACGAGCAAATGATGGCGAGTCACACCGTGGACCTAGAATCTGCAGAATAATAGTTAATGATGAGCACGGAGCCCGAAAACCAACTGCAAATTGAGCTTTCGCCAGAAATGGCTGAGGGCATCTACAGCAACCTCGCAGTGATTAACCACTCGCCGTCGGAATTTGTCTTGGACTTCATTCAAATGATGCCTGGATTACCGAAAGCCCGGGTGAAGGCTCGTGTGATTTTAACTCCGCAACATGTGAAACGTTTGATCCGTGCGATGGAGGAAAATGTGCAGCGCTTCGAAGCGCTACATGGTCCTATCTCGGAGACAGAACAGCCGCATGTCCCCATTCAATTTGGGGGTCCAACCGGACAAGCTTAAAACGAAGAAAGCCGCCCCTTGGGGCGGCTTTTTTTATGCCCGGTGGAAAAACAAACTATAGTTCGCTTTATTGGTGGTCGAAAAATCCGTCCAGGACCAAGGCGATGCCGCGCACGGCAAAGGCGGCGGCTGAAAACATCATGACGACGATAAAAGCGGTCCATCCCCAGGCTCCCTCGCGCAAGGCGGGTGCACCAATCCAATAGTAAAAGGCGGGACCCGCAAAAAGAAAGGGAAACGCGATCGACAAGAAGATCATGCCTTTGACGAGTTTCTGCTTGTTGGAAGAAGGACGTTCTGCGCTCATAGGTGTGAAGGTATGGCTTGGCGAATAGCGCGGCAAGCTTGGAGAAGTTCATCTTCAGAAATAGAGAGGGGCGGGGCCAAACGGAGGGCTTGATTTTCGAATAGGAACCAATCTGTGAGTAGTCCCTGTTGAATGAGTTCTTGCTGCACTGCGAGGACCCGGTCAAAATCTCCAAGGGGAAGAGCGAGAAGCAGCCCTTGGCCTGAAAGGCTACCCGTTACACTGAGGTGCGAGAGTTCGCGGCGCAGGAGGGATTCCTTCGCGGCCACTTCCTCGATCCACCCTTCCCGTTGCAACACGTGAAAGGCCGCCCATCCCGCCGCACAACTAACCGGATGCCCCCCAAAGGTGGTGAGGTGCCCGAGCATGGGATTTTGGGCGAGGCTCTGCATTTTTTCGCCGGAAGCAATAAAGGCCCCTAAGGGCATTCCACCACCTAGTGCTTTGCCTAGGCAAAGGATGTCCGGAGTGATTCCCACCCCTTGGTGTGCAAAGAGATGTCCGGACCGACCGAATCCCGTTTGAATTTCATCCACAATGAGCAGGGCGCCCATGGCGCGACAACGGTCTTGGAGGGCGGACAGATAGGCGGGAGGAACTGGCTTGTATCCCGATTCGGCCTGAATGATTTCGACCACGACCGCGGCCGTGCGTGGGGTGATGCGTTCTAAGGCGGAGGCATCTGCCCACGGCAGGATGCGGTGGTCAGGAAGCAAGGGTCGATAGGCCCGTTTGAAGGTTTCGTCGCCCATGGCCGAGAGTGCGCCTTGGGTTGAGCCGTGGTAGCTGCCTTGAAATGAACAGATTTCGGTACGTCCGGTCCAGCGCTTGGCCAATTTGAAGGCGCCCTCGATGGCCTCCGCCCCGGAATTTCCCCAATACACGCAATCCAATGAAGGGTCTAGGGTGGCACAGAGGGCCTGGGCATAGCCGACTTGAGGCTGTTGGATGTACTCCCCATAGACCATCAGGTGCATGTAGTCCGCAGCTTGTTTTTGGACGGCAGCGACGACCTCGGGATGGCTATGGCCAATGTTGGAAACGCCAATGCCCGAAATGAAATCCATGTAGGCGTGGCCTTCCGCATCGTACAGAAATACCCCTTCCGCCCGGCTAAAAGCCAAAGCCAAGGGGGATTCCGTCGTGGGGGCGATGTGACGCAAAAAAAGTTGCCGGAGGTCCATGGGCCAAAGGTAGGAAAGCCCCGAGGGTTTGCACCGACGGGGCTATGGAAAAGGGGATCCCTCGTGGTTAGAATCCGCGCTGCGGACCCGGCCCGCCTGGACGGCGTCCACCCGAGCCCGGAGGAGGGCCTCCAGGGCCGCCCGGACGCCCGCCTCCGGAACGTCCCTCGCGAAGTCGCTCGTTCAAGCGTCGCTGAAATTCGCGCTCTGCGCGGTAGTAGGCCAGCACCTTGTGGGCGGGGAGGATTTCCAAGAATTTCTTTTGATATTTTTTCCGGATGGCTTCCCGCTTTTCGGCGGTGGCTTCTATGGATTTGAGCACCTTCAGGGCTTCTGCATCGTCCGTGATGGCTTCCCGGCGATCGCGGTCCATGGGGTCATTTTCGACGCTGCGCAATTCGGCATGGAAGGCCTCGTAGACCGGCCAAAAAACTTTCGCTTCGTCTGGGCTGAGTTTGACTTCACGGGTGATGAATCCCACTTTGGCGGCTTCGACGCGTTCGCGGACATCCGTGGGAGGACCTTGGGCGATGGCGGGCAGGGT
Organism: Cryomorphaceae bacterium; assembly: GCA_003507115.1. Lineage (GTDB taxonomy): Bacteria > Bacteroidota > Bacteroidia > Flavobacteriales > Schleiferiaceae > TMED14. The sequence continues at coordinate 3,712 of DNWN01000048.1, forward strand.
GCTCCATAGCGTCAGGAGGGAGAAGAGGACAATTTTGGGCATCGGTTAGTAGGTTAGGTCGGCTAAAATTTGAGTGAGTTCTGATTCATCGAGCAAGGCGGCGGCTTCATCCACGCTGAGTTCCAGTTCCCCTGCCTGGAAGACCTCCCAAGCCAGGTCATCGGTGACCCACACGTCGGACTCGGTACCCGGTCGATCAGTAAACAGGAAGATCCCCATGGCCCAAAGCGCGGCCACCGAAGCGGCCCACCAAGAGAGGGTTCGAATCCGGCGACGTGAAGAAGGAACGGCGGTTCGTTGGGAAATATCCATCGCAGCCATCATGTGGGCCACCAAATCCTGGTGGGCCTCGGGAGGGACATGTATGCCGTCGTACTTGCTCATCTTATTCATTGGATTCAAAGTCATAATCAGGGTTTAATTCGCGCATTTCCCTTTTAATACGCTCTACGGCATGGTGGTAATTGGCTTTGAGCCCGCCGACACTGGTACCGAGGATTTCGGAGATGTCGGAATAGGGCTTGGCGTCAAAATAGCGCAACTGAAAGGTGAGGCGCTGACGTTCGGGCAGGTTGGCCAAGGCGCGGTAGAGGTCCGCCAGTAGACGGTCCGCCTCAAAGTATGGGCTATCAGGTACCCCGATGTCCACTCCATCGAGGCTGCGGTGGAAGTTTTTGGACTTTCGCAAGGTTCCGAGTGCTTCATTCACCACGATGCGGTAGGCCCAGGTACTAAACTTGCTGTCCCCTTTAAATTTTGGGAGGGCGCGCCACATTTTCACGGAGGCTTCTTGGACGACATCTTGAGCGGTGGCATGGTCCAGGACAATGCGCAGGGCCGTCCGATAAAAGTCCGAAGCGTAGCACTGGGCCATCAACGAAAAAGCCTGATCGTAGGCATGCGACGACCAGGCTTCGTGGATGGATTCTTCCGTGGCCTTGGACATAGTGATAAGATGCCGCGCCGCGGAGAAAGGTTTAACGTGTGAGCACCCGTTTGACTGCGGCCACAATGTTGGCAGCATCCAACCCGTACTTGGTCAAAAGCTGCGCCGGGGTGCCACTTTCGCCGAAGGAATCGTTCACTGCGACCATTTCCATGGGGGTAGGTCGGTGCATGGCCAAGGCCTGAGCGATGGAGTCGCCCAGTCCGCCGTTTCGTTGGTGCTCTTCCGCCGTGACCACTCGGCCCGTCTTGTGGACGGAGGCCAATAAGGTCTCCAAATCCAAGGGCTTGATGGTGGAAAAATTAATGACTTCCGCATGAATGCCTTGGCTCTCCAATGCATTAGCCGCTTCCAGGGCCTCCCATACAAGGTGCCCGTTCGCACAAATCGTCACATCGCCACCGCGGGTCAGGACATCGGCTTGACCGATCACATAGGGCTTGTCGGCAGGGGTGAAGTTGGCCACTTTGGGGCGGCCAAATCGCAAGTACACCGGGCCATCGTGTTTGGCAATCGTGATGGTCGCGGCCTTGGTTTGATTGTAATCACAGGGGGAGATGACCGTCATGCCGGGGAGCATCTTCATGAGGCCGATGTCTTCTAAGATTTGGTGCGTGGCACCGTCCTCTCCTAAAGTTAGGCCTGCATGGGAGGCGCAAATCTTCACATTCTTCCCTGAATAGGCCACGCTTTGACGGATTTGGTCATAGACACGGCCTGTGGAGAAGTTGGCAAAGGTGCCTGTAAAGGGAATCCTTCCTCCGATGGTCAATCCGGCAGCCATACCTATCATATGGGCTTCCGCGATACCCGTTTGGAAGAATCGTTCGGGAAATTCAGCGGCGAAAGCATCCATTTTTAAGGAGCCAGTTAAGTCCGCGCACAAGGCTACGACCTGGGGATTGGTGCGGCCAAGTTCGAGTAGGCCTGCGCCAAATCCGGAACGAGTGTCTTTGCTGCCTGAGTCTGAATAGGGGTGCATAAGAGAGAATTAAAGGATTCGAACCAAGGTGGAACTCCCTGGCGAAACGATGAAGGTCTGAGTTTTAGAATAGGTGGTTTGTTGTGCTGCTCTCGGGCGGTAAATGACTTTATAGGTGCCTGGCTGCAACGAAAATTGTTGGCGTGTTTGAAGCTCGTCCAAGGGGGTGACCCATTCCCAGTCCGAGCCATCTATCGCAAAGATGGCACCGAAGCCGGGCGACTTCAGTTGAATGGTGACTTCGCCTGCGGGCGGAATGGTAATTTCTTGCGTCGTTCCGGGCTTCAGGGTGATCCGCTGCCGTATGCGGGGGAGCGTGAGAATGTCCAAGTCATACGTGTCGACGATATACGTGACGGTGCTATTAAAAGTTTGGACATGGAGAATATCGACGGCGTCCACGTGACGGAGTACGGCGACCGGCGGAGTTTGAGATAATTTGAGGCCAGGCATGGTCAACTTGAGTCCACCCTGAACGACATCTGCCGCTAAGTGGTTGTGCTTTCCCGCATACATGGGAGTTTCATGAATCGGGCGTGGGGGAATGGAGTAGACCGTGCCCTCATAGGTTACAATGGGGTCGACGAGTAGCGTATCCGGCTGATTGTGGTAGTTCATGGTGTGAATGATACTGCGGTCCACCAAGTGACTCGTCGCATTGCGCAGTAGGATGGGTAAATTGGTGCCCGAATTCTTCCCAAACTGATCCACCAAGTTGATTTGGCCTGTGGTGTTGTCCAAGGCTTGGGTAACGATGACGCCTAGGGCCTTTTTGAAGGTGTTTTCGTCGCTAGCATCATAGTAGGTGCCTACGCAATCAAAGGCCTTGATGAGGTCTTTGTCGAGCCCGACGCCAATGACGAAGGGTTTCAGGACGCGCCCTTTCTTCTGAAGAATCGCAGAGGCCTCGCAGGGATCCTCATCACACGCTTCGACTCCGTCGGTGATCAAAATAATAATATCTCGGCAGTGCCCCGTAGGACAGTCTTTGGGAAAATCATTGTCGGCCCGCAGGATAGAACGAGCGATGGGCGTGGTCCCCATGGGGCGGAGCCCCCGAATAACTTGCTTAATACGGCCCAAGTTGTTATCGGCAAAGCCTACTTCCAGCTTCGTGTCATTGCAGTCCTGCGGGGGAACGGGCTTTTGGTGGCCATAGACCCGCAGGGCGAGCTGAAATTGGGGATTGGGCACTTGGGATAAGCTATCCAGCATACTGGACATCAGCCGTTGGGCAATCTCCATTTTGGTTCCTTCGTCCCAACGTCCATACATGGAGTTGGAGGCATCTAAAACAAAGAGGATTCGGCTGGTGGAAACTTCCGCTTGCGTCGCGTCCACTTGAGCGGTTAGCCCGAGAGGAAAAAGGAGCGCCCAAAAGGCGTGTTTCCAACGATGCATTAGGCGGGGTAGTCTCCGAGGGTTTCTGGCAATTGGGCTAAGGCGGCAGTGAGTTGCTCGTCGCTTGGAGCGATGCCGTGCCATGTATGGGTGCCCGCCATGAAATCCACCCCATGGCCCATCGAAGTGTGCATCACGATACAGATGGGCTTGCCTTGGCCGGTCTTGGCGATGGCTTCGCGCAAGCCCTGGCGGACGGCGTCGAGGTCATTGCCCTGGTGGATGTGCATCACGTCCCATCCAAAGGCGGCAAACTTGCTGCCAATGTCTCCCATCGGCATGACTTCGTCGGTGGAGCCGTCGATCTGCTGGCCGTTGGCGTCGATGGTGCTGATGAGGTTGTCCACCTTTTTCGCTCCAGCATAAAGGGCCGCTTCCCAGATTTGTCCCTCCTGCAATTCGCCGTCTCCGTGAAGGGTAAATACCAGGTGGTTGTCGCCCGCTAGTTTCTTGGCTTGTGCCGCACCCACTGCCACGCTCAGCCCCTGGCCCAAGGAACCCGAGGCGATGCGCACACCAGGCAAACCTTCATGGGTAGTCGGATGACCTTGTAAACGGCTGTTGATTTTTCGAAAGGTTTTCAGCTCTTCAATCGAGAAGTAGCCACTACGCGCCAGAACGGAGTAAAAAACGGGGCTGATGTGTCCGTTAGACAGGAAGAAAAGGTCTTCCCCCAGGCCGTCCATCGAAAAGGGGGAGGATTGGTGCCGCAGAATATCAAAATACAAGGCCACAAAAAACTCTGTACATCCCATCGATCCTCCCGGGTGTCCAGATTGCACGGCGTGCACCATGCGCAAAATATCTCTTCGAACTTGAGAGGGGAGGTCGTGGATGGAAGGGGTCATGGGGTGAGGGTTAGGGATTTGCCTGACACAAAAGTAAGGTCTTTCAAGGACTACCTTTGCCCGAAATTCCACGAATATGAAGTGCGGTATCGTCGGTCTACCCAATGTGGGCAAATCCACCTTGTTCAATTGCTTGAGCAATGCCAAAGCCCAAGCGGCCAATTTTCCTTTTTGCACCATTGAGCCCAACATTGGGACGGTGAATGTTCCAGACCCCCGCCTCCAGGCCTTGGAAGCCATTGTGGATCCAGAGCGCGTCGTTCCGGCCACGGTAGAAATCGTCGACATTGCCGGATTGGTGAAGGGCGCGAGCCAGGGCGAGGGCCTGGGCAACATGTTCTTGGGCAACATCCGGGAGTGCCATGCGATTTTGCATGTGTTGCGCTGCTTTGACAATCCCAACATTGTGCACGTCGACGGCAGCATCAATCCCTTGCGTGACAAGGAGACGATTGACTTTGAATTGCAGCTCAAAGACCTCGAGTCGCTGGAGAAGCGCATCGATAAAGTGCGTAAGTCCGCCAAGACGGGCGCCAAAGAAGCGGTGCGGGAGGTAGAGATGGCGGACCGACTCAAAAAGCACTTGGAGCAAGGAAAATCTGTTCGGTCATTTGAACGCACAGAAGAAGAGACCGCGTGGATTGAAGACTACCAATTGCTCACAGACAAGCCAGTTCTGTATGTCTGCAATGTCGATGAAACGGCGGCGAAAGACGGCAATGACTATGTGCGTCAAATAGCGGCGATGGCGGCGGAGGAAGGAGCGGGTGTCATGCATTTGGCCGTGGCCATCGAGTCCGACATCATCGAACTCGAGAGCTTTGAGGAGCGTCAGATGTTCTTGGATGACCTGGGCTTGGAAGAACCTGGGGTAAATCGCATTATTCGTGCGGCATACTCCTTACTCAAGCTTCAAACCTACTTCACAGCAGGCGTCAAAGAGGTGCGCGCCTGGACCATTGAGGAGGGTTTTACGGCGCCGCAAGCCGCGGGCGTTATCCACAGCGACTTTGAAAAAGGATTCATTCGCGCGGAAGTGATTGCGTATCAAGATTATGTGCACTACAAATCGGAAGCCGCAGTCAAAGAGGCGGGAAAGATGCGTGTAGAGGGTAAGGAGTACCGCGTGAAGGACGGGGACGTCATGCATTTCCGCTTTAACGTCTAAACCCGCGCCCTCAAAGGAAAAAATTGTTAAAAACTTCCCTCTAGAGTGGAATAAAACGGCGGTTTTTGGCCATGAATTCAGAGTGGTAATGTGTAGATTCGCACATTCCCCATGGCTGAAACGACTCAATACACCGAAGACAATATTCGAAGCCTTGAATGGCAGGAGCACATCCGGCTCCGCCCGGGCATGTACATCGGAAAATTGGGCGATGGATCCTCGGCCGATGATGGCATTTACATCCTAGTCAAAGAGGTCGTCGACAACTCGATTGATGAGTTTGTCATGGGCGGCGGAAAGCACATCGAAATTGATGTCCGCGACGGGGTGGTCACGGTGCGCGACTATGGACGCGGCATCCCACTGGGCAAAGTCGTCGATGTAGTCTCCAAGATGAACACCGGGGCGAAATACGATTCCAAAGCCTTTAAGAAGTCCGTTGGACTCAATGGCGTAGGAACCAAAGCGGTCAATGCTCTTTCTTCTTCCTTTCATGTTCAGGCCTATCGCGACGGCCAGTCCAAGTCGGCACAATTTGAACGAGGCATCCTCACTCAGGAGACAGGAATCGAAGAGAGTTCGGCCCGCAAAGGCACGAAGGTGGTCTTTGTTCCAGACGCCACCATTTTTGTGAATTATCGCTTTCAGATGGAGTATGTGGAGCGACTGGTCTGGAACTATGTGTACCTGAATCCCGGTCTGACCATTAGTCTCAACGGGGAGAAGTTCTACTCCGAAAACGGCTTGAAGGACCTCCTCGCGAACAACTTGTCCGGCGAGGTCATGCACGAGATTATTCACCTTCGCGGGGAAGACATCGAAGTGGCTTTGACCCATGCGGAACGCTCCCAAAGTGAACAGTATTACAGTTTTGTCAACGGCCAGCACACGACCCAAGGGGGAACGCATCAAAGCGCTTTTCGGGAGGCCTTGGTGTCCACCATTCGTCAGCACTTTGGGAAGCAATACGAAGCAGCGGACATTCGGCAAAGTGTGATCGGTGCGATTTCCATCAAGGTCATTGAACCCGTTTTTGAATCCCAAACGAAGACGAAACTGGGCAGCAACGACATGGGTCCCGAAGGCCCCTCGGTGCGAACGTTCATCCTCAATTTCCTACAGACAGAACTCGACAATTTCTTGCACCGGAACCCCACCGTAGCCGAGGCCATTCAACGCAAAATCCTCCGTGCCGAACGGGAACGCAAAGAGTTATCGGGGATCCAGAAGCTCGCCCGCGAACGCGCCAAAAAGGCCAACCTCCACAATCGAAAGCTTCGTGACTGCAAGGTGCACTACAACGATATCAAGCACGAACGACGTCTGGAAACCACGCTTTTCATCACCGAGGGCGACTCGGCATCTGGTTCGATTACCGCTTCCCGCGACGTGCAGACCCAAGCGGTCTTTAGTCTCAAGGGAAAGCCCTTAAACTGTTATGGGCTCACCAAGAAAGTGGTGTATGAAAATGAAGAGTTTAATCTCCTTCAATCGGCCCTGAACATTGAAGATGGTCTGGAGGAATTGCGCTATAACAACGTGGTGGTAGCCACCGATGCGGATGTCGACGGTATGCACATTCGC
>DNWN01000108.1:0-277 GCA_003507115.1 Cryomorphaceae bacterium
GCGGAAATCGGTGTGGGTGAATGAGGTCATGTCGCCCACCACGTCGCCCATAGAACCCATGACCCGCGTTCGGCGCCCATGGTAGGACGTGAAGGCCTCCATATTGAAGGAGGCGGTCACCCCATTTTCAAACAGCATGTTCATCGTGTAATGATCCGGCTGGTCGTTCTCCATGCGGTACACACAGCGGCCATAATTGCTTTCGCGCAGGTAGGTCATAATGGCCTCGCCATGCAGCTCTTTGTCTTCGGGAAGGTCAAAATGGTGCAGCCACGTG
>DNWN01000108.1:343-1908 GCA_003507115.1 Cryomorphaceae bacterium
AGCCAACGCATCATGTCCAAATCGTGGCACGATTTGGCCAAAATAATGGGGGCTGTCTGCACCGAATTGTGCCAATTTCCGCGCACAAACGAATGGCTCATGTGCACGTGCTGTATGGGCTCAAAATGCTGCATGGAAACCACCTTGCCCAGTACGCCGGACTGCATGATTTCGCGCAGTTTTTCAAAGTAGGGGGCATAGCGGAGGACGTGGCAGACCGCGACANNGGTTTTTCCAACAAGACATGGTAGCCCATCTCCAGCGCCTTCATGCACGGGCCGTAATGCAAATCGTCCGGGGTGGTGATCAGGATGGCATCGGCGAATTTGGGCCGCTCAAACACCTGCTCCCAGGTATCAAACCGGTTCTTCTTCGCAATGTTGTGCTTTTCCGCATAGCGCTCGTTCCGAATGGAAATCGGTTCCGCCACCCCAATGATGTTCAGCTCTTCGGGGTATTGAACCGCATAATTGCCATATACGTTTCCGCGATTTCCCGCCCCGCAGGTGATGGCCGTTAAGGGGCCTTTAGGCAGGGGGCGCTTGTTCTCAAACGAGGGGATGATGAGTCGCTCGCCGAACTCATTTTCAGCCCAGGCCGACAAGGGTAAAACGGCCCCCATGGAGAGGCCTAATGTTTTCAGTACATCGCGACGCGAAAAGTGCTTACTCATAGTGTTCAGGTGAGATTCCTCTATGAATTTACTAACTTCCTGATGCTCAAACACCCAAAAGCACCAATATGACGCCCACCTCACGCAGATTTTTGGCTTTAGATGTGTTCCGAGGGCTGGCGATGGCACTGATGATCCTCGTCAATTCTCCGGGAAGCTGGGCCTATGCCTATGATCCGCTGAAACACGCGGCATGGCATGGATTCACCGCCGCGGACCTCGTTTTCCCCTCCTTCTTATTTGCAGTGGGAACAGCGCTGAGCTTTAGCATGGATAAGTTCCGAGGGCACCACAACGTGGAAGTCCTCTTTTCCATCCTCAAGCGAACGAGCCTTCTGTTTCTGCTCGGTTTTTTCATGCACTGGTACCCCTTTTTTCAAGTCGTCGATGGTTCCATCCACCCATTCCCCATTTCCGAAACGCGCATTTTTGGCGTGCTACAGCGCATCGCGTTGTGCTACGGCGTGGTCGCCACCCTACTGTGGTTCGCCGGGGAACGCATGAGCTACATTTTAGGGGGGCTTGGGCTGCTTGGATACTGGGGCGCTATGGCACTCCTGGGTGCTCCGGGCGACCCGTACAGCCTAGAGGGCAACGTGGGGCTGCGTGTGGATTTGGCCTTGATTGGGCCATCGCACCTCTACCAAGGGGAAGGTATTCCCTTTGATCCGGAAGGCCTGTTGAGCACCCTTCCTGCCTTGGCCAATGTCCTGGCAGGGTATGCCTTGGGGCAATGGGTACGGCGTCGAGGAAGCGGACCCGAAACACTGATCAAATTTCTGCTTCTCGGGGGACTCAGCTGCATCGTCGCCTATGGCTGGGACCTTCTTTTCCCCATCAATAAAAAACTTTGGACGTCTTCCTATGTCCTCTGGACGGTGGGGCTTGATTT
>DNWN01000108.1:2021-7603 GCA_003507115.1 Cryomorphaceae bacterium
TGGCTATCTACCTGCTCAGCGAAATACTCCTGGTCACGCTCTACGTGATTCCCCTTCAAGGCACCACGGTGTGGCCTTGGGTGTATGCCACCCTTTTTCAGCCCATGGGAAGTGCCCTGGGCTCCCTAGGGATGGCGGTCGGTTTTATGCTCATATGCTGGGGGCTGGGGTATGGCCTCCATACCAAACGCTGGTATTGGCGGGTTTAGCCCTGATTCGACCCTTCTTGGCTGCACAGATTTGTGGCAAACTACCCCAAAGAACTCTCTGGATTGAGCATATGGGAGGCCCTCAAGCACCTCAAATAAAAAATCCCGAGCCCTCTCGGACTCGGGATTTCACGCCTAAGCGCTTTAAACGTTTAGAGCGAATAGGTGATGCGTCCGAAGAAGAACCGTCCCATAGTGCCCATCTGTACCGCGTCATACATGCCGCCAGTCTCCGTTTCGGAGTCCTGGAACGTCGGCAATTGATCCGTAAGGTTATTAACTCCTACCGTAGCGCGCAACTTGGCGCCTAACGCATAACTCAAAGAAAGGTCCAAGGTCAAGCGAGCATCATATACGTCGTCCGTGCCCACCCAGTCTTCAATAATAACCTGGTCAAAGTACGTTCCGCGCAAAGAAGCAAACCACTTGCCCTTCGTATAGTTCAGGCCCACATTGGCTTTCATGGGTGGCGCAGAAGCCAGCAAGAAGAGCTGCTCGCGGCGTCCAAAATAGGAGTCTTCCTTGCCCGCTAACTGATCGTTCGTATAGACCCGGTCAATCGTCATGTTATTCACATTGAGCGCTAGACTCGTGTTGAGCATGCCGCCCGCCAAATTCTTAGCATACGTCGCTACAATGTCAACCCCGGTCGTGCGGGTATCTACAGCGTTCGTAAAGAACTGTACATAGCTCACATTTTGGGCTTGGAGAATGCTGCCCACATCGGGGTCATCATCGCCAAAGCCGCCCGTCAGAACCACCCGGTCCTTCACATCCATAGAGTAGCCATCCACGGTCAGGGTAATGCCCCGGGCCGGCGCTGCGGTGAAACCAAAACTCATATTTTGAGCGGTCTCTTGCTTCAAGGCGGCAATACCTAAGGCCGAAGTGATGGGGTCCGCATTGTTGGCCAACTTGGACTCAACCGCCACACCTGAAACGAAGTTGGTGAACGTGCTATTGAAGTACAGCTGAGCTAAAGACGGAGCGCGGAAGCCTGTCGAGAACGATCCGCGAATCGCAAATTTCTCATTGATGGCATAGCGCGCAGCCAACTTTCCATTGGTGGTTTGACCGAAGTCGCTGTAGTTCTCGAAACGTGCGGCACCTCCAATCATCAGGCGATCGGATACGTCCCATTCCACATCCAAGAAAGCTCCCACATTGTTTCGGCCCTCATTCAATTCATTGCTCGGACGGAATCCGGGGAATCCCTGGCTTCCGCCGGGATAATCCGAATCATAGGTCTGCCAAGAGCCTTCCTCTCCGGCATAGATGTAATAGGACTCTTGACGAGCCTCAACACCCAACGCGACGTTGACACCATGGCCAGCCTCGCCGAAGTATTTATCCCACGTAGTTCCCGCAAGGTTCTGGCCTAATCCAAATCCACCCGCCTCAAAATCTGTCGGTGTGGTGGGGCCCATGGAGCGGTTCAACGTGTTGTGAATCCAATAATCAAAGTTGTTACGGCCAACCGATGCATAAAAATCCGCATTCCAGCCGGCTAATTCGCCGCGCAAACCCGTAGTCCAGGACATGTCTCCGATGGTCGCTTGGATCAGGGGAGAAAACCCATCCGGATAAATACTGGGAATATTTCGGTCTGAACCCGCGTCGCGCGTCCACGCATAGGCGTCGCCTACACGGTTATTTACACCTCCAAAATTATAGAGCGTCAAAGCGCCTACAGGAATTTCAGAATTCACCCAAAGGCCGGAGTTTGTGCTGGAGGCGTCGCCAAATTCCACGCGGTAGTCCCCCGCATCCCGGAAGGTCTTTGCCTTGGAAGAGTATTCGGCCGTAACATTGACCCAGCCGCCGGCCAGATCAAATCCGGTATTTAAACCCGTTAAGCTCGAGCCCCCGTCGCCACGCGAGGCCACTCCAAACGCTTGGGTGAGGGTCGTGCCCTTATTCTTCTTCGTTACGATGTTGATCACGCCGGCAATCGCATCCGAACCATACTGGGCCGATGCTCCATCGCGCAGGACTTCAATGCGGTCAATGGCCGTAGTGGGCAGGGCATTCATGTCCGATCCAGTATTTCCGCGTCCGCGGGTGCCATAAATATTGACCAAAGAGCTCTGATGGCGGCGCTTGCCGTTGACTAGAACCAAGGTTTGGTCTGGACCCATGCCGCGCAATGTCGCGGGATCCACGTGGTCCGACCCATCGGATCCCGACTGTTTGTTGGCATTAAAAGACGGAATGCTGAACTGAAGAATCTGGTTGATGTCCAGTTGTCCCACTTGCTGTGTGAGCGTCGCCATGGGTAGGACGTCTACCGGAACCGGCGTTTGAAGCGCGGTGCGGTTTTCATTACGGGTGCCGACTACTTTGATTTCTTCCAGCTTGACTAAGTTGGAATACATCGAGGTGTCGACNNTAGTAAAAGCCAAGAAATAAGAAAATGACGGTCATTTTAATCCAAACTAAATACCCGGGCCACTCCCCTTGAACCAATGGGTGGTCCACCGGAGGCGGGTTGTTGACGTACATGTAATTAGATCCGAGCCATGCATTAATTCCCATCATGGCAAAGCCGATGATGAATGTCAGAATAATCACTTTCCAAACACCCTCCTTGGCCAAACGTCGCCCGCCATGGACCATTAAATAAATGGGGGCCAAGACCACCAAGCCGTGAGCGAGATAAAATTGAAGGACATAGCCAAACGTGGGCTCCGTCTCGAGGGCTGGAGTGAGAAACGCCTGAATGCCTCCCAAGGGACCCCAGTAGGCCAATAGTTGAAATGCCCAGTCCTTCTTGTACACCAAGTGGATAAAGAGTAAGACTTGGCTAAAACTGCACATGTGCAGGGGCAGCGATTCTTCGACCATGTAGATGCCATCAAAGAGGGCCATGACGGTATACCAGACCAAGTTAGCCAGCGTAAACCAGCCCAGGAACTTCTCCCATTTTGTCATTCGAGGGTCGCCCACCCGGGGGGCAAAAAAGAAAAGTGCGACAATGATGCCCAACAAAATGCCGTAGCCGGCGTACCAAACAAAGGAGCCCACCTCAATGGGCACCATTTCATACTGATCAGGATTCATAAGGAATAAGTTTCGTTCGTGTAGAAGGTTAATGCGTTGTCAGGGGTGATCAGGAGGGGGGGGAGACCTCTTTTCTGGCCATGAATCTACGGTTAATCTATGATTCCGCGGCGCGTATACTACGCCAAAAGAGCCCGGTCAGGAGAAGATAGTGCGCGGTACCGGCCACTAAAAAGCCCACCAAGTAAATCGGAAAGGCATTAAAACTGCCGTCCACGCAGACGCGCATGCCGTCCACCCACTCCCCGATGATCATGGGGTTTTCTACTTTGGGTGGCGAACAGAGAAACATGTAATTCCCTCCCGTCAGGTAATTGGCTAGGCCAATCGGAATCATCAGTCCCAGGTTCGTGGCCAACACTTTGGCCCAGGTCCAACGACCAATGCGCATGCCGCGCACAAAGTGGAAGTACAACGGAATGATCAGAATGCCGCCGTGTACCACATAGTATTCGATGTACATGTAGGTGGTGTCGCCGGAGGTCAGTTCCGGTGTGAGCAGGGAGTGAAACCCGCCCACAATGCCCCAAAAGAACAAGGGATAGTAGGCCCATCGCCAGCCAAATAGCAACAAGAAAATGCTCAAAAACCGGCTAAAACCGCACAAGTGAAGCTCTAGATTGTCCATAATGTTCCAAAGGTCTGCTTGGACTAGATGGATGTGCTTGCCAATCCATAAAAGCAGCAAAGCGCTCCCCCACCCCTTCTCAAAGCGTCGCAATGCGTCCTCTCCCTGCAAGCGTGACGCAGCGATCCAAATCACCGCGACATATAAGGAAAAAATGCCGATGCCGCCCCACCAGCCGCTGGAGCCCAGGGCATACACCGCATGTTCAATTTGTAAAAAGTTCATTTTGTGCGTTTAGGTCTCCCCAATTTAGGGAAGTCCACGCACTTAAAACGAGGGTTTGCGTTTTTCAAGAAAGGCCGAGGTGCCCTCAAGGAAATCTGCCGTTCCAAAGCAGGCTCCAAAAATGCGTTGTTCCTCCCCAAAGCCCGGACCGCCCTCTGTGGCGGCGTTGACCGCTCGAATCACCGCGGCATGTGCTTGGCCGGAGTTCTTTAAAAACTTCGCGGCCATACCCTGCGCTGCTTCCATGAGGTGTTCTCCCTCGACCACTTGATTGACGAGCCCGTAGCGTTCTGCGGTTTCCGCATCCAGCATGCTGGCGCTCAACATCATTTCCATAGCCCGGCCCTTCCCTACGAGTTGAACCAAGCGTTGGGTCCCTCCATATCCGGGGATGAGCCCCAAGGAGGTTTCGGGTAGGCCCAAGCGCGCCGTGGCTGCCGCAATACGCACATGGCAGGCCATCGCCAACTCTAATCCCCCTCCTAGTGCATAGCCGTTGATGGCGGCGATGTAGGGTTTTTGGGCGGCCGCGACTCGATCAAACAACAGCCTGTGGCCCGTCTCGGAGAGCGCTTCCCCCTCTTTGGGTCCAAACGAGGCAAATTCCGCAATATCCGCTCCCGCCACAAAACTCTTGGCGCCACTTCCCGTCAAGATCACGACCCGCACCTCCGACTGTGTGTCCAGCCATTCTACCGCTTGGTGCAAGGATTGAATGACGGCCTTGTTTAGGGCATTCAGCGCCTCGGGGCGCTCAATCGTGAGGGTGGCGACGCGCTGGTCGATCGAAAGATGCAGGTGGGGAAATTCCATCGTTGTAAATTCGGGGTTACACCAAAGATATTGGCCAATGGCCTTACCCCGTGAAAAAGACCTTCAAGCGCTGGTTTCAAGACAAGATCGGCATCGGTGAAAACCGCGACAAACTGGCCTTGCTCGAAAAGCGCATCGCTGCCCTCGCTACGCTAGAACAATGGGCCCTCCCAGAGGTCCTTCCTATTCCCCGAGCTTCCTTGGAAACAGCCTGGACAGATACCCTTCAAGGTTTGTCACTTCCCGAGGCATGGGCGTCCAGCCCCATTGGTATTCACCGTAGCGACCCCATGTTTCGCTATCCGTTTCAAGTCCATGGGGGCGATACTTTGCGTGTCTTGGCAGAATACTACCATACGGGTGCCGAGGCCGCTCTTCAGCTTCAGGCGCAGGCTCCAGATGCCCAACGAATTCTCGATTTTGGGGGAGGCTATGGGCGCGTAGGACGCTTTTTGACGGCGGCTTTCCCACAGGCCAAGCGCATGGTTTCCGACCCCAAAACCTCCGCCGTTGATTTTCAAATCAAGCACTTTGGCGCCTTGGCGGACGACCACCAGCCAGTAGACCTGCTTTTTGCCGGCAGCGTCTTTACCCATTTGCCCGAAGCCGATTTTCGCTCCACGCTGAACACCCTTCTGGGACGGCTC
>DNWN01000082.1 GCA_003507115.1 Cryomorphaceae bacterium
GCTCTCTAGCCACCTAGCTCTCTAGCCATTTAGATCTCGCGCTGTACCTCGACCTCCTTGAATCCTTCGATCACGTCACCCACTTTGATGTCGTTGAAGTTCTTGATGTTCAGACCACAGTCCATGCCTTTCTTGACTTCTTTGACGTCGTCTTTGAAGCGCTTCAGGGAGCCCAATTCACCCGTGTAAACCACTACGCCTTCACGAATAATGCGGACGCGGGTGTTCCGGGTAATGGTTCCATCGGTAACCATACATCCAGCAATCGTGCCCACCTTGGAGATCTTGAAGGTCTCCCGAATTTCGAGGGTACAGACGATTTCTTCCTTTAGATCGGGAGAAAGCATGCCGGACATAGCGTCCTTGATGTCATTGATGGCATCGTAGATGATGCTGTAGAGACGGATTTCGATATTTTCCTTCTCGGCCAATTTTCGAGCAGAAGCCGAAGGTCGAACCTGGAAGCCCACGATCACCGCCTTGGAAGCCGAGGCCAACAGCACATCACTGTCGGTAATTCCACCGACGGCCTTGTGGATAATGTTTACTTGGATTTCCTCCGTGCTGAGGCGTTGAAGCGAATCCGCCAACGCTTCAATTGAACCATCCACGTCCCCTTTCAGGACGATATTCAATTCCTGGAAGTCTCCGACCGCCAAACGGCGTCCGATTTCTTCCAAGGTCAAGTTCTTCTGGGAACGAACGCTCTGCTCACGCGCCAACTGCTGGCGGCGTGTGGCAATGTTCTTGGCCTCGCGCTCGTCTTCCATCACAACGAAGTTGTCGCCCGCCTGAGGAGCTCCATCCAATCCCAAAATCAACACCGGTGTTGAAGGGCCTGCCTCCTTTAGTTTGCTTCCGCGTTCGTCCATCATCGCACGCACTTTGCCGCTGTAGGGTCCTACGAGGATATAATCTCCGACACGCAAGGTGCCCGATTGGTTCAACAGGGTTGTCACGTAGCCACGGCCCTTGTCTAGGGTCGCTTCGATGACCGTTCCTTTGGCCATTCGATTCGGATCTGCCTTTAGATCGAGCATTTCTGCTTCGAGCAATACTTTTTCGAGCAACTTGTCGACGTTGAGACCTGACTTCGCCGAGATTTCTTGAGACTGGATTTTTCCACCCCAATCTTCTACGAGCAAGTTCATTTGACTCAACTGCTCTTTAATGCGCTCCGGATTCGCATCCGGGCGGTCAATTTTGTTGATCGCAATGATCATAGGAACGCCTGCCGCTTGCGCGTGAGAGATGGCTTCCTTGGTTTGGGGCATGACGGAATCATCCGCAGAAATCACAATAATGACAATGTCGGTGACTTGCGCACCCCGTGCACGCATCGCCGTAAAGGCCTCGTGGCCCGGAGTATCCAAGAATGCAATGCGCTGTCCGCTCGGCAATTGCACCGAGTAGGCGCCAATGTGCTGCGTGATACCGCCGGCTTCGCCCGCGATGACATTGTCTTTGCGAATGAAGTCCAACAAGGAGGTCTTACCGTGGTCGACGTGTCCCATGACCGTGACGATCGGTGACCGAGAAACCAAGTTTTCGACGATATCTTCCTCGTTGAAGACCTCTTGCATCTCTTCGTCTACAAACTCTACTTCGAAGCCGAACTCATCGGCCACAATGGTGAGCGTTTCCTTGTCCAAACGTTGGTTCATGGAGGCCATGATGCCCAAGGACATACAGGTCGAAATGACTTCGGTGGCCGAAACGCCCATCATGTTCGCGACTTCGAGCAGGGTGACGAATTCCGTGAGCTTGAGGGTCTTTTCGCCTTCAATGCGCTCTAGTTCGGCCATTTCGCGGCGCTCGGTGCGCTCGGCACGTTTGTCGCGGCGCATCTTGGAGCCCTTCGACTTCCGGCCTCCGCCCAATTTCTCGAGCGTTTCCTTGATTTTGCGTTCGATATCCTCCTTGGAGACCTCTTTGGGCGCCGTGGTAGGTGCTCCACGACGTGCACCCAAGCCAGGGCGAGTTGTATCTCGGCGAGGTCCCCCAACACTGGCTGCGCCCGTGGTGGTACGACCACCCCCAGCAGCAGGTTTCTGAAGACCTTCTGTTTTAATGCGTTTACGCTTGCCTGCATCGCCTGCCGCCTTAGGCTTTTTGGCAAATTGAGCTAAGTCTATCGTCTGGCCCGTCAGTTTCGGGCCATCCAATTTCTGATATTGGGTGGTGTGGGTTCCGTCCGGGCTAACAACCTCCACAGGAAGTTCAGCGGGCGCAATCGGCTCCTTGGCTTCAGGCTTGACGGGAGCGTCAGAAACAGGTGATTCCTCCTTCGGGGGAGCCGGGGATTCTTTCACTTCTGGGGCCTCAGCAACAGGGGGTGGAACCACTTTTTCCGACGCAGGAACAGCCGGGGCAGGCTTCACTTCAGCCGGGGCCACCGCGGCAGCTTTTGCCTTGGGAGCCAAATCAATTTTCCCAGAGATTTTGGGACCATCGAGCTTGGCGGTACCACGAATCACCTCAGGCTTGACTTTTTCGGCCTCTATGCGCTCCGCCTGGATGGCCTCCTTCTCTTCCCGCTTCTGCTGGATGAGAGTTTCCGCCTTGTCCTTGCTGGTTTTATCCGAAGCAAAGCTCTCCAGCAAGAGATCGTATTGCGCCTGGTCAATCTTGGCGTTTCGATTCTTTTCAACTTCGTGGCCCTTGGACTTGAGGTAGTCCACAGCCGTATCGAGGCCGATGTTCAACTCACTGAGAACCTTACTAATTCGGTAACTACTCATAGATGGCAAATTTCGCTGCTACGGATTAAAATTATTGATCTTCAAATTCTTTCTTCAGAACTGAACGAACTTCTTCGATGGTCTCCACCTCCAAATCGGCGCGGCGAGCCACGTCTTCGATTTCGGCGTTGAGGACACTCTTGGCGGTATCGTAGCCGCTCTTGCGGAGCTGCTCGATGACCCATCCTTCGATTTCGTCAGAGAATTCCAAGAGCTCGACATCTTCCTCGTGGACAATGTCCTCGCGGTACACATCTATCTCATATTCGGTCAAACGGCTCGCCAAACGGATGTTGTTTCCGCCCCGGCCAATGGCCAAGCTGACTTGGTCTGCAGGGAGATACACGTCGACGTGACGGCGCTCCTCATTCATGACCATGTTGCTGATCTTGGCGGGTGACAGAGCGCGCTGAATGAAGAGCTGCTGGTTGGTTGTGTAGTTGATGACGTCAATGTTCTCGCTGCGGAGTTCGCGGACGATGCCGTGAATACGTGACCCTTTCATGCCGACACAGGCGCCGACGGGATCGATGCGGTCGTCATAGGATTCCACCGCCACTTTGGCTTTTTCACCAGGGATTCGGACTACGCCTTTTACGGTGATGATGCCATCAAATACCTCGGGGATTTCGCTCTCGAACAACTTGGCCAAGAACATATCGGCTGTGCGGCTCAACAGAATGAAAGGTTTGGTACCTCGGATTTCGACACTCTTCACGATGGCGCGAACGGTGTCTCCCTTGCGGAAAAAGTCTTTCTCGGGAATCATCTCATCCCGACGGAGAATCAATTCATTCTGGTGGTCATCATAGATGATCAATTCGCGGTTGCGGACGTGGTGCACTTCCCCGGAGATGATTTCCCCTTCCATGCCCTTGTAACGCTTGAATAATTCCCCG
>DNWN01000104.1 GCA_003507115.1 Cryomorphaceae bacterium
GTTTCGACGTGGTCTTCGTCGGGAACACAGCAATCGACCGGACAAACCTCGGCACATTGGGGCTCTGCGTGAAAGCCTTGGCACTCGGTGCATTTGTCCGTGACGATGTAGTAGTAATCAAAACTGACGGGCTCCTGGGCCTTTTCGGCTTCGGTGGCCATCCCTGAAGTGGATACGAGTGAACCTTGGAGGGCTGTTCCGTCGCCAAAGCGCCATTCCATGCCGCCTTCGTAAATGGCATTGTTGGGACATTCGGGCTCGCAAGCGCCGCAGTTAATGCATTCGTCGGTGATGATGATGGCCATGTGGTGGTGGTTACTTTTGCACAAAGATACAGACCTGCTCATGGATAGCCGTTTACAGACCTTGGAAAAACTCGCTGGCGCACTCGAGGCCTTATATGCCGACGAAGCGTTGTGGGCCCAAGTGAGGGCGAAAAATCCGTGGTTCACCCCAGAATTTGCCCAGCATGCCCTGAGATCTTGGCAGCAAGCCCTCCGTCCTGAGGCCCTGGCCTTCTGGGCCAGCCGCTATGGCAGCCCTCCGGCCAAGCATGACAGAATCCTGGGGGTGCTCTGTGCCGGAAATCTACCCTTGGTCGGTCTTCACGACATCCTCATGGGTTATGTGGCCGGCTGGACGGTGCATTACAAGCCCTCTTCCGAGGATAATGTGTTGCTTCCTGCGGTCTTGGCCTGTCTTGAATCTCTCGATCCCGCGGCTTCGCTCGTCCAGGTAGAACGCTTGAACCACATTCATGGGCTGCTCGCTACAGGCAGTAGCAACACCATGCGCTACTTCGAGCATTATTTTCAGCACATTCCGCATGTGCTCCGGGGATCTCGGACATCCGTAGCCCTCTTGACCGGGGCAGAGACCGAGGAGGATCTCAAGGGACTGGCCGACGATATCTTCCGCTATTTTGGCCGAGGATGTCGAAGCGTGACCCACGTATTAATCCCGCAGGACTATGATGTTCAGCGCCTTTTTGCGAGTTGGGTGCCATGGGGAGACATAGGCCAGCATGCCAAATACGGGAGCAACTACGACTATCACCGCGCACTCTTCATGCTCAACCAAGAACCTTTTTTGGAAAATCACTTTGTTCTTCTACGCGAGCACGCGGCCCTGAAGCCCCCCGTGGGTGTGCTCCATTATCAGCGCTACACCGACCTCACCCAAGCTAAGGCTCTCTTACAAGCCCTGGAATCGGAGATTCAAACCGTGGTGGGAACAGGGCAAGCCACGGGATTTGGTGCGGGGCAATCCCCCGAGTTGTGGGATTATGCCGACCAGGTGGATACCTATCAGTTTTTAGTCGATCAGGCCCAGGGCTAAACGCCTACAGTCGTTCGAGTGCGCCGGCATCCGGGGAACTTGGACGCATCATGCCCATGGCGTCCATGGGCACTCGTCCGGCAGGACCGGAAAGCCCTACGCCCAATGCGGCGGACGCGGAGTCGAGGGCGAAATTTCGAGATTCGGGCAGGATAAATTGCGGTGCCGCGTTGAGGACACATTGGGCAAAGAAATTTGCGTCTTGCACGTCATACGTGGCTGGAAATGGGTTCGTTTTGAGTTTGAGTAGGCATCCCTCAAAAAAGTAGTCCGAAGGGGTCTGGACGTCAAAGCCAAATCCGACTTCGGATTCTTGGTTTCCCGTGATGATACAGTTTCCAAAATGGGCCTCATTCAAGGCGCGGTATCGGAAGGTCCCCGTTCCGTCGTCATAGCGGTTGAACAATCCGACCGTGGGGGTGCTGCGCGCGGCGGGGAACTGATTGTGAAAGGTGCAATGGTCGGCGGACACCCGGCCGCCCAGCGCATACAGTCCATAGAGCCCTGCATGGGCGATGACACTATTTTCGAGTCGAATATGCCCAAAACCACTGTAAATCGTGGCGCGGCTAAAGTCGGTAAACAGGGAATTTTTGATGACCACGTTAGCCGGCGCACCTTCGGGCACCGAATCACAGCGAACGCCTAAGGTGCCGTTTTTCATCCACGTGTTGTTCATGTGGAGCTCGGCACCGCGTTGGACGAAAATACCGCCCAACAGTCCTCCCCATTGGCCCGCAATGTCATCATAGAAAGGCTCCAAGCGATCGCCTTCCAAGACAATGGGTTGGGCGTAGCTGCCTGCGTTGGCCGCGTCGAATTCCACATGCCCTCCCGAAGCGATCCACATCCCCGATTGTGCATGAAAATGAATGCGCGCGCCGGCCAGAACATCGAGGGCTCCCCCGCTATCCACGACCACGTAGCCATAGACCACGTGGGGTTTATCATCGCTCCAGGTAGCTTGAGGCGGCAAGATGGAATAGGGCAAGCGCAAATCCGCATAAGGAGCGGGCTGCGGTATAATGAGCGTGTTGGTGGGGTAGTGAAAGTGCGCGTCCCAGGCCAAGGAAACTAAATCAATGGATTGGACCGTGCCCTGGTTGCGGATGACGAGCGAGTCGGTGTGAAGCATTTCGATGCCTCCAGAGGGGGCCGTCACTTCAACAAAAACCCACAGGCTATCTCCGGCGGGAAGAATCAGGTCTTGGACCTCAGGACCCTCACGGCCATCGATGTTGAATCGGAAGGGGCTTTCGGCACCTCGTCCGAGAGAGACACGGTTCAACAGGATGGCTTCGCTGCTCGGGTTGATGATTCGGACCGTGCGGGTAGAGCTGCCCACCGTCGAAAACACGGTGTCCAAATAGACGGTATCGGCGGAGAAGTGGAGGGTGACGCCTTGGGTGGCGACGCTCTCGTTGGGCTTGCATCCAGACAGCATCCCCAGCCCGAGTAAAGCGCTCAGAATCACGTAAAGAAAAATGCGATGTGTTTTCAATTCATTCTGTACCTTTGCGCCCCGCTAAACCGGAAACCGGGCCAAATCTCGGTGATAAAATTACAAGCGATGAAAAACGAAATTCACCCCAGCAATTACCGCGTTTGTGCCTTCAAAGATATGGGCACAGGCGACGTAACCCTCATCCGCAGCTGCGCGTCCACCAAAGAAATGTTGGAAGTAGATGGCCAGGAATATCCCTTGGTGAAGATGGAAGTCTCTTCCTACTCTCACCCCTTCTACACGGGCAAGCAAAAATTATTGGATACAGCCGGTCGCGTGGACAAGTTCCGCAACCGCTACGCCAAGTTCTCCAAGTAATTGGCCTAACTTCGGGTCATGGACTTGGTTTTCCACGACGGACCCGAATTTGCTACGCTCAAGCCGCTCACCTGGACGCGTCCAGTGGCAGATTTGCGTGTAGGCATACTGACAATCTCTGAAAAGTGGTCACGCCGGTTGGCGTCGACCACTTTTTCTTTTTCGACCCAGCCTCATTTGCAGGCAAAGTTCCCCGAACATCCAGGCGACCTCCATCTGCGCGGTGGTTTGCTGCCTAATGAGGACCTGTTCGACGCGGTGCAGGCACTGAAGCCGGGCCAGAAACTCCTAGCGGGCGACCAATGGCTCGCTCACCGAAACGGCGATGAAGCCGTGGCCTACACGGGCGACTACCACCTTCTGCAGTATCCGGAGCAAATTTTTGCCTGGAACGGCCGCGAGCTGGAGGCAGACTACGACCTGCTTACCGCGGGCCGAAGCTCCCAACCCATTTCCTCGACCAACACGGTACTCGGTGACCGTATTTTCCTGGAGCCCGGCGCCAAGGTGGAAGCTGCCATCTTGAACGCGACGACGGGACCCATCTACCTGGCGGCGGATTCGGAAATTATGGAGGGATCCATCGTCCGAGGCGGATTGGCTCTGGGCGAACACAGCCAGCTCAAGTTGGGCACCAAAATCTATGGGCCGACCACCATCGGTCCTCATTCCAAAGTAGGTGGAGAAGTCAACAACTCTGTGATATGGGGCTACAGCAACAAGGGCCACGACGGCTTCCTGGGCAATGCGGTGCTGGGCCAGTGGTGCAACATTGGTGCGGACAGCAATAATTCCAACTTGAAGAACAACTACGACGAGGTCAGGCGCTGGTCCTACGTCAGCAAGCGCTTTGAGCGCACCGGGATGCAGTTCTGCGGATTGATTATGGGTGACCATAGCAAATGCGGTATCAACACCATGTTCAACACGGGGACGGTCGTTGGGGTGAACTGCAATATCTACGGAGCCGGCTTCCCGCGCAATTTTGTGGCGGACTTCACCTGGGGCGGCCCTCAAGGCACCACCGAATACACCTTGCCCAAAGCGCTGGCCACGGCCGCGCGGGTGATGGAGCGCCGCGGTATCGCCTTGGATGCCGTGGAATCGGACATCTTGTCAGCCGTTTTTGACCAAACGGCAGAATTTCGGGGTGGCACGGCTCTTGCCGAATGAGTCCCACCATGGAAAGGCCTTCATTCTCACTCTTGTCCGAAGACACGGACTTCATCCCACTTATTACAAACGAAGAGGACAATAGCATCCCTGAAAGCGACTTGCTGGAGGATATTGCTTTGCTCCCCTTGCGCAACACGGTGCAGTTTCCCGGCGTAGTCTCTCCGATTACGGCAGGACGCGACAAGAGCATCAAATTGGTTCAGGACGCTCAGAAGGGTAAGAAACTTTTTGGGGTGGTAGCACAAAAAAATCCGGACACCGAAGAACCTGGGAGCGAGGACTTGCATCGCATAGGCACGCTCGTCCAGATGGTCAAGTCCTTCCGAATGCCTGACGGCAACATCACAGCGATTCTTCAGGGGAAGCGCCGATTCCGCATTGTTGAAATCACAGCGACGGAACCCTATCTCCGAGCGAGAGTGGAGTACTTGGCAGAGCAAAAATTGCCGGATGACACCGAATTTGAGGCATTAATCCAGCACATTCGGGAAATGGCCTTGGACATCATCCAAGATTCGCCCAACATCCCCACGGAGGCGCAGATCGCCGTGAAAAACATTGAATCGGACACTTTCCTCATTCACTTCATCGCCAGCAATATGAGCCTGGACGTAGAGAAGAAGCAGGCCATTTTGGAGGAAGAGGACCTAAAAAAGCGCACCAATGCAGTCCTGAAACACTTGAGCTACGAAAAGCATTTGCTCGAGGTGAAGAATGACATCGCGAACCGTGTTCGGACCGAATTTGACCAGCAGCAACGCGAGTACTTCCTGCAGCAGCAGATGAAGACGATTCAAGAAGAATTGGGCGGAGTGAGCAATGAAGCCGAGCTGGAAGCCATGCGCGAGCGGGCGGCCAAAAAAGCGTGGTCTGAAGAGGCCTCCAATCAATTTGCAAAGGAGTTGCAGCGTCTACAACGAATGAATCCCCAAGTGCCTGACTACGGAATCCAGCGAAACTACTTGGAGCTGATGCTTGATTTGCCTTGGGATACGGTCTCCACGCAGCCTATTCAGCTGGTGAAAGCCCGCCGGATTTTAGACCGAGATCACTTCGGCCTTGAAAAAGTGAAAGAGCGACTTCTCGAGCACCTCGCTGTCCTCCAACTCAAAGGTGACATGAAGAGCCCGATCCTTTGCCTGTATGGACCTCCCGGTGTGGGCAAAACATCCCTTGGCAAGTCGGTAGCGGAAGCTTTGGGCCGCGAATACGTCCGAATGTCCTTGGGGGGCCTCCGGGACGAATCGGAAATACGCGGACACCGGAAGACCTACATCGGTGCCATGCCCGGTCGCATCTTACAACTGCTCAAAAAAGCGGGCACCTCCAATCCGGTGTTTGTCTTGGACGAAATTGATAAGCTCGGCATGGGCTTTCAGGGAGATCCTTCTTCCGCCTTGTTGGAAGTTCTCGATCCCGAGCAGAATAAGTCGTTTTATGACAATTTTTTGGAGATGGGCTATGACCTATCGAAAGTACTTTTCATTGCTACGGCCAACAACATTGCTGCGGTGCAACCCGCCTTGCGGGACCGAATGGAGCTGATTGAGGTCAACGGGTACACGGTGGAAGAGAAGGAGCAAATTGCCAAAAAATATCTCCTCCCGAAGCAATTGGAAGAGCATGGATTGGCAAAGAATATACTGAGTCTGAGTAAATCCCAGTGGAATTTTGTCATTGACCGGTACACCCGCGAATCAGGAGTCCGAACTCTGGATCGTTTGATGGCGAAAGTGGCACGTAAAGCCGCATTGTCTATGGCGGAAGGAACGGAGCTGCCCAAAGCTGTCACGAGTGAAGGATTAGAGGCATGGCTGGGGACACCGCGCTTTGATCGCGACCGTTATCAAGGTAACGACGTGGCAGGCGTGGTCACCGGACTCGCTTGGACCCCCGTGGGTGGCGATATCCTCTTTATCGAAACAAACATTGCCCCCGGCACGGGTAAGCTCAATATCACAGGCAACCTCGGGGACGTCATGAAGGAGTCTGCGACCATCGCCATGGCATACCTCAAAGCGAATACGTCAGCATACCAATTGGCCCCAGATCTCTTTACCAAGTGGGACGTGCACATTCACGTGCCCGAGGGCGCTATTCCCAAGGATGGCCCTTCTGCGGGCATTGCCCTCTTGACGGCCTTGACCTCCCTCTTCACCCAGCGCAAAGTGAAAAAAGCCCTCGCATTGAGTGGCGAAATCACCCTGCGCGGTAAGGTCCTTCCTGTCGGGGGTATCCGTGAGAAAATCCTGGCGGCGAAGCGTTCCGGCATCACGCAAATCCTGTTGTGCTCGGACAATCGAAAAGATATCGATGAGATTCCAGCACGCTATCTCAAAGGCCTGAAAATCGAGTATGTGACCGAAATGGCGGAAGTTATTGATCTCGCGGTGACCACTCAAAAGGTCAAGGATGCCAAGGATTTGACCTTCAAGGCCTAATTTTCGGGTGTGATTCGACGCATCCTCGCGCTTTGGGCGTTCTGTGCTACCGTCGCTGCCTATGCGCAGCCGGCGAGTTACAGCTCATTTTCATCCCTTACGCAAGGCGGTTCAGCCAGACTAGTAGGTCTCGGCTGGGATGCCTTGGCGCATCCCGGAGATGTTAGTTTTTCCGCATTTAACCCCGCGCTCTTGCGCCACGACCATGGCGGACAGATTGCCTTGACCTCGCAATCTTCCCTCGGGGGGTTGCGCGTGGGGAGCGTAAGCTATGGGCTCCCGCTTCCACCGCGCGCGCCACGCCCGGAAGCCCCCCTCGCCCAATGGGACGCTCAGCGCGGCCTGCATGGTTGGTCCGCGCCCTCCTGGTCTGCAGCGGTTGGGGTGGACTATCTTCAAACGGGCCTCCTAGAAGAGCGCGACGCCGCGGGGGAATTGCTGGGCACCTTTCGCGCTCAAGAAGTGACGCCCCGTGTGGCTGCTGCCGCCCACTGGAAGGGCTTTACGGCAGGACTGGGCACCAAGCTCGCCATGCTCACCTATGGTCCCTACACGGCCCAGGCTTTGGCCCTGGATGCGGGACTGCTTTGGACGGTGGATTCGGGCCGCACCTCCCTGGGGGTGGTGGTGAAAAATGCCGGGCGCAGTTTTGAATACTTTGCCGCCGAGCGAGAGGCCTTACCCCTGGATGTGCAGCTCACCATTTCACAAAAATTGAAGTATGCGCCTTTCCGTTGGAATGTGACCTACACCCATCTGCAGCGGTGGGATATGCGCTATCTCGACCCACAGCTAATCACCAAAGATCCTCTCACCGGAGAAATTACCGTTCAGCCCATTTCGGTTTGGAACAATGCGCTGCGCCATGTGCATCCCAGTGTAGAGGCCCAATTGGGCGGGCGCATTTTTATTCAAGTGGGTTATGATGTCCGCCGTCAAATGGAAATGCGTTTGCCTACACGACGAAGCAATCCGGGCCTGAGTTTTGGTCTAAGTTTGCAGACCACAAAGATGTCCTACCAGTACGGCTCGGCCGTGTACCACGTGGCAGGCCGACTTAATCAATTCACGCTCATACGACGCCTCTAAGCAGATGATCATTGCCATTGACGGATTCTCTTCCACGGGTAAAAGCACGGTAGCCAAACGCCTAGCCCAAGCACTCCAATTCATTTATGTGGATACGGGAGCGATGTACCGCATGGTAGCCCTTGTGGCCATTCGGGAAGGGTGGGTCCAAGATGGCTACCTCGATGAGGCGGCGTTGGTCAATCACTTGCCGAATATTTCCTTGGATTTTCAACGGGGACCCCAAGGAGAGAACCTGGCTGTACTCAACGGCGAAGTGGTAGAAGCGGATATTCGCACGATGGAGGTCAACCGCATTGTATCCCGTGTTTCATCGATTCCTGCGGTGCGTCGCCAGTTGGTGGCCCAGCAGCAGCGCATGGGTCAAGGACAGAGCTTGGTCATGGACGGCCGCGACATTGGCACGGTCGTCTTTCCCCAGGCCGAACTCAAGATTTTCATGACGGCCGACTCCGACATACGGGCGGCTCGTCGTTTGGCAGAACTCCGCACCAAAGGCGATGCTTCAGTAACATTAGAAGAGGTGCGAAGCAACTTGCTTCAGCGTGACGCCCAAGACCAAGGACGGTTGGATTCCCCGTTGCTTCAAGCCGAGGATGCGCGCATCTTGGACAATTCCCATATCACCCCGGACGAGGTATTCCACAGGGCGCTGGCATGGGCTAACGAAGTACTCGCCCCCTAGGAAGTTTCCCGCAGGGCTCTCAAATTTTCAGGCGGGTCGCGCGGGAATGCGCGCAATCACGGTCTCACCACCGCGTGGACGATCGCCAATCTTCACACATATTTCGGCGTCCAAGGGGAGGTAAATGTCCATGCGGGAGCCAAAACGGATAAAGCCGAACTCTTCGCCCGCTTTGAAGGACTGACCGGGTTGGCAGTACAGGGCAATGCGCCGCGCCACGGCGCCGGCGATCTGTCGGAAAAGGACAGGCCCTGTCGCCGGGTCATCGACCACGACCGTCGTTCGTTCGTTGAGCGTCGAGCTCTTGGGGTGCCAAGCCACGAGGTATTTTCCCGGATGGTACTTGGCATACGTGACTTTGCCCGCGACCGGAACGCGGTTGACATGCACGTTCAGTGGGGACATGAAAATGGAGATCATCTTCCGCTGATCTTGGAAGCACTCAGTTTCTTCGATTTCTTCAATCAAAACCACTTTGCCATCTGCGGGGGCGATGACGTCCCCGGGTTGCGCTACGGTGGTGCGGGGTGGGTTGCGAAAGAATTGCAGGATGAAGAGATAGATCACCAGCGCCAATACGAGATAGGATCGGGTGAGGGGTTCAATGTGAACCCATTGGTCCAATATGACATACGGAAAGCCCAATAGAATCAGGGCAATAAACAAGGTTTTACGTCCTTCGCGGTGTATCATGCGACTAAAATATAGGATTGGAGGAGTGCCACGAGGATGACACTCAATAAAAAACTATCAAAGCGGTCCAAAAATCCCCCATGTCCGGGAAGAAATACGCCCGAGTCTTTGATCTGGGCCATTCGCTTGAATTTGGAGCCGACGAGATCCCCAAAGGGCGCTACGATAGCGATCACAGCGGGAAGAAGCCATGCATAACGAGGCCACGTGGCAAATTCGGTAAAGCGCGATGTGGGGCCATCTAGTTGCACCAAGTAGGCGCTACCCAGGAGGAGGGTAAACAACCCGCCCACTATGGCTCCTTCCCACGTTTTCTTGGGGGAGAGGGTGGGGGCCAAGGGCGTGCGTCCAAGCAGTCGACCGCCCACGTACGCCATGGAGTCACTGATCCAAATCAGGACAAAAATGGAAAAGAGGATGAAACCCGCGGAGTCCTCCCAGGTGGACATGAGGTGGTAGGTGCTCCAGGCAGCTAAGAGGGTATAGGAAAGCCCAATTCCACGCTGAGTGATATTCAAGGAGCGCATGCGCCAGAACTCCCAAGCGACGCCCAAAAGTGGGAGCCCTAGGAGGTAGGGCGACCAAGGTCGGCCGTTGCAAATCCAAAAGATGGCTAGGGCGTACACGGCACCCCAGAGGCTACGCTGCATCATGCGTTTTCGGGAAATAAGGGATCCTCCAATAGGAAGAAGTAGACGTGGCGCCCCTTGTTGGGGTCCACTTTGGCTTGCATCACGCTTTCGTCCATCTTGCCCTTCAGGGTAATGATGGCGCGGGGGCGCTGCTCGCGGTGGGATTTGTTGATGGCTGCCATGCCATCAGACAGGCTATTTACCACTTGGGAGACCCGGGCAAAAACGATGTGAATGCTCGGAAGTTGGGCAAACTTCAATCCGGCCGTTTGCAAGTCAGAAATCATGATTCCACCCGTTTGGGCGATAGCTGCATGGCAGGTCGAGGCCATGGCGGTCGCTTCTAGGGGATTGTCTTTGATGACACTTAGGCCGGCTTGCTGAAACCAGGGGCTTAAATGGCTTTCGGGCACAAAAAAATGAGATTGGCCACATTCTTTGGCGGCGGCGCGCAAGTTTTCGACGATTTCCTCGGGACTACCACAGTAGATGAAGAGCCCCCCGCCGTCCGTGAATTTCTTGACGAATAGCAAATCAACGGGATCATCCGCTTGGGCCAGATATTTTCCGGTACTATCAGACCCCTCCGACACGGCGTGTTCGGGAGCGCCACTGAGAATAGAGAGAATTTTTCCGAATAGTCCGGCCATAGTGCTGAAATTCCCCCGAAAATTAGTGAATCTTAGGCGTTTCCTTGCGGGCTTTCCGGATTCTCTTCGTCGGATTTTTTTGCATCCATTTCTGCCTCTGGCGCTGTGAAGTGAGCATCCGTTGATTCGGCGGCGAGGACGTTCTCTTCCTCAGGGTTTACCACAGCGGCGGCCGTTGCATCTTCTTCGGGCTTGGAGCTTTCAAGGGCTGCTTGAACTTTCTCCTCCGAGGTTAACCATGGACGTTTGCCAAAGATTTTTTCCAAGTTTTCCTTAAAGATGACCTCATGCTTGAGAAGTTCGTCGGCAAGTGCCGTGAGCTTATCTTGATGTTCGCGCAAGATTTGCTTTGCGCGGGTGTACTGCCCTTCAATCAAGGCCGAAATCTCTTCGTCGATCAGTTGGGCCGTCTTTTCGCTGTAGGGCTTGTCAAATTGGTACTCACTCTGCCCGCTGGAATCGTAATAGGTCACGTTACCCAACTTTTCGTTTAGGCCGTAGATCGTCACCATGGCGCGTGCCTGTTTGGTCACCTTCTCCAGATCGCTCAACGCACCAGTGGTAATTCGGCCAAACATAACTTCTTCTGCAGCGCGACCACCCATGGTGGCGCACATCTCGTCGAGCATTTGCTCGGCCGAGTTTAATTGGCGCTCCTCAGGCAAGTACCAGGCGGCACCCAGTGAACGACCTCGTGGAACGATGGTTACCTTCACAAGAGGAGAGGCGTGTTCAAGCAGCCAGCTCACTGTGGCATGTCCGGCCTCGTGAAAGGCAATTACTTTCTTTTCCTCTGGCGTAATAATCTTGTTTTTCTTTTCAAGACCTCCGACAATGCGGTCTACGGCATCCAAGAAGTCTTGTTTTTCGACGGCTTGCTTGTCTTTACGCGCGGCGACCAGTGCCGATTCGTTGCACACGTTGGCGATGTCCGCACCGGAGAAACCAGGGGTTTGGCGGGCGAGGAATTCGACATCAACGTCATTTCCCAGTTTGAGGGGTTTCAGGTGTACTTCAAAAATCTCTTTGCGCTCATTGAACTCGGGCAGGTCGACGTATATGACCCGATCAAATCGGCCCGCGCGCATTAAAGCACGGTCCAAAATGTCCGCTCGGTTCGTGGCTGCCATGACAATGACATGTTCATTGGTGCCAAATCCGTCCATCTCCGTCAGGAGTTGATTCAGGGTGTTTTCACGCTCGTCATTCCCTCCACTAAAGGCATTCTTGCCTCGGGCACGTCCAATGGCGTCAATTTCATCGATGAAGATGATCGAAGGCGACTTTTCTTTGGCTTGTTTGAAGAGGTCTCGGACCCGGCTCGCGCCCACGCCCACGAACATCTCGACAAAATCCGATCCACTCAACGAAAAGAAGGGCACCTTGGCTTCACCTGCCACGGCTTTTGCCAAGAGTGTTTTTCCCGTTCCAGGAGGGCCACTTAAGAGCACGCCTTTGGGGATTTTGCCGCCGAGGTTGGTATATTTTCCAGGATTTTTTAGAAAGTCTACGACCTCAAGCACTTCGTCTTTAGCCCCTTCCATGCCTGCAACATTCTTGAAGGTGACACGGACCTCTGCATCGGCGTCAAAGACTTGGGCTCGGGACTTTCCGATGTTGAACAATTGGCCACCTGGGCCACCAGATCCACCGCCCATGCGGCGCATCATAAAGAACCAAAAAACAGCGATGAGGGCAAACGGTAAAACCCAGGACAAGATTTCCGTCCAATAATTGGGCTCATCCTTGTATTCGACATTGAGCTTACCATACACGGTGGTCCAATCGCCGTGACCAGAGTAGAACTGATTCAGGTTTTCATTGAATATGTCCGCCGGCATCTCAAAGTGAAAGTGCGGTCCTGGATTCGGTGCATCGTTGAATCCTGAGGTTGCCAAATCCTTGTAGTCCGCGTTGGACGCCAAAGTATCTTCTTGGATGTATACGTATACATCCTTGTTGTTGACCACTTTGACTTTGGCTATGTGGCCTTGTAAGACCTTGGTCGTCAAATCGTTAAAATTCGATTCTTGGGCGGCCGCACTATAATTTGCGGACACGAATTGTAGGCCAAGCAATCCAATAAAGACAGCCAAGTAGATCCAGCTCAAACTAAACTTGGGCGCAGGGCTTTTTTTGGGGGGCGTATTTTGACTCATATGAGTGGGAATCAGCTAGGGATGGTGGTGATGTGGGCGTCGCCCCACAACCCTTCAATATCATAAAATTCGCGTGCTTCGCTTTGAAAAACATGAACGACCACATGCACATAGTCCATCAGAACCCACTCTGATTGCTGGGCTCCCTCGATGTGCCAAGGACGCTCTTCACACTGCTCCCGGAGACGCTTTTCTACCGAACCGGCCAAAGCGGAAACTTGTGTGGTGGATTGGGCTTCCGTGATAATGAAGTAGTCGCAGACAGCATTTTCGAGGTGCTTCAAGTCTAGGACTACCGTATTTTCGCCTTTGACATCAGCGATGCCTTCGAGGGTTTCGAGAACAATGGGGGGAAATGCGTTTTTCATTCAGGGGAATCAGCCCAATAGGGCATAGTTAATGGTCAGAGTATTGAACAACAAAGATGCCATCCAAGTTCTCTTTTGACGAAGTTCATCATCCAATGACGCATTTTTAATCAACGTAGCGCCCCAAATGTACATCAATACCCTGCATTTCAAGGAGATAGACTCAACGCATTCCCACGCTACGGCGGATTGGGATGGGTGGAATGCGGCGGAATGGACTGCCATTTCGGCAGATACCCAGCGTCTGGGGCGCGGACAGCGGACCAAAACGTGGCAAGATGTACCCGGGAAAGCCCTCTTGTGCACGCTGGTGAGCCCTCAGGTAACGTGGCCCGGGGAATCTCTCATGCATCGGCACATGGCCATGGCCGTTGCGCTCTGTGAGGCTATGGAAGCTGAGGGGGTCGGTCCCATCGGATTGAAATGGCCCAACGACTTGTACCTCGAAGGACGCAAGGTGGGAGGGATTTTGACCGAGGCGCAATGGACGGGTTCACACTGTACCCGGTATGCGGGGAGTTTGGGCTTGAATATAGAAGCGGCCCCACCCGGCTTTGCCGCCTTGGGCTCGTTCGAAGCGCCTCAAGTATGGCGCGATCGACTTCTCCCGCCCTGGGTGGACGCCCTCATGCACCCCGATGAATCCGCGATCCAGTCTTTTTCACAGCGACTCGTCCATCGAGGAATCGGGTTGTGGCGGGTTCCGGGCGAAGAGGAGCCCCGCGAGGCCAAGTGCCTCGGCGTGGATGCCCAAGGCCGGATTGGCTTGCAGTGGACCCGGGTGGACGGCCAAACCGTCGTACGGTGGTATGTCCACGGTGAAACCCACTGGGTAGGCGGATTGGAAAAGTAAGGGGGATGCGGGTGGTCGCTTAACGGCTGGCACCCCACCCAGCGGGGTCTTTCCGCCATACGGCCAGCGCCTCGGCTTCCTCGCGGTGAAGGGTGTTTCGCGCTTCGGCAACACCCAGGAGGTGGTCGTAGTCGCTCAGCGTGAACAGGGGGCACTCTTTTTCGGCAAACGCATCCACAGACTGCTGGAAGTCATAGGTGAAAATCGCGCCCATTCCGAGCACATGGGCCTCTGCCTCGCGCAGGGCATCCACTGCTTGCAGGGAACTCATGCCGGTGGACACCAAATCTTCGATGACCACGACGCGCGCACCCTTGGTCAAGTGCCCTTCGATGAGGTTTTG
>DNWN01000024.1 GCA_003507115.1 Cryomorphaceae bacterium
CTACATCTGGGAAGATTATGGCGCTCCGCAGCTGGACACCTTCGTCACCGTGGAATATCCCAACCTGCCTCCGGGCCAATACTCCATCCGTGTTCGCACGCACAACCCCACTCGTTTGCAAGACACCGCCTACTCCAACTGGATTGAGTTTGGCGAGCCCGTTCCCCCGATCCCCCCGATTGATACGGTGATTGTGCCCAACGTGGTGACCCCCAACGGAGACGGAGTAAATGATGGCTTCCGCATTCAAGGGGCGATGAGCTACACATCCGGCCGCTACTTGATGATCATGAACCGATTCGGACAAGTGGTCTACGAGAATAGCGCATACGATAATGCGAATCCTTGGAAAGGGGAAGACAACCGTGGCAATAAATTGGCCGACGGGGTGTACTTCTACATCCTTCGCTTGGACGACAACCCCAACAGTGCCCACCTCGAATTGACCGGCAACGTGACCCTTCTTTCGAACTAAGGGAGTTCACACTGTACCTTCAAGGCCGCCTCGTGAACGCGAGGCGGCCTTTTTCGTTTAGAGAATCGTATGGAACGCTTGGATCGCATTAAACAACTGCTGAAAACCCTGCCCGAAAAGCCCGGGGTCTACAAGCATTTGGATAAAGACGGCCAGATTCTTTACATCGGTAAAGCCAAAAACCTCAAAAAACGGGTCAGCAGCTACTTCAGCAAAACCCACAACGAGGCACGCTTGCGTATGCTCGTCCGACGCGTAGTGTCCATCGACGTCATTGTCACGGAGACGGAATACGACGCCTTGCTCCTAGAAAACACGCTCATCAAGCAACATCAGCCTTGGTACAACATCAACCTCAAAGACGGAAAAACCTATCCGTGGATTTGCATCAAGAAGGAGCGTTTCCCTCGGGTCTTTAGCACGCGTCAGCGCATCGAGGATGGCAGCGAGTACTTTGGGCCCTATCCCTCTGGGCGGATGCTGGGGACGTTGCTGGATTTGATTCGCCAGCTCTACCCGTTGCGGACATGTGCTCTTAATCTGTCCGAATCCTCCGTCGATGCGGGGAAGTACCGGGTGTGCTTGGAATACCAAATGCACAACTGCCTTGGGCCCTGCGAATCGCGCCAAACGGAGGCAGCCTACATGGAGGACATCGCTTCGGTGAGAAAGCTCCTCAAAGGGGAATGGTCGACCATTAAGCAGCGGCTGCACGGTCAAATGATGATGCATGCCGCTACACGAGAGTTTGAAATGGCCCAGGCCTGTAAGGAAAAGCTGGACCATCTAGAAAAATACCAGGCCAAGAGTACCGTGCTAAACCCCACGGTCGGCGAAGTGGATGTGTACTCGGTCATTGATGATGTGGAATATGGGTATGTCAATTTCCTCATGGTCCGCGAAGGGGCCGTTCTGCAGTCCTACACGTTGGAGCTAAAGAAGAAACTCGAAGAGACCCCTTCGGAAATGCTCGAGTTGGCCATTCCCGAAATTCGTTTGCGCTTTGGGTCCGACGCAAAAATGCTCTTGCTATCCCACGACATCGAATTGGATTTGGCGGGCGTGCAATATCTCGTGCCTCAGCGCGGAGACAAGGCCGCGGTGGTTGCCTTGTCCCAGCGCAACGCCCGGGCTCAGCGTCTCGAACGCCTGAAGAACATGCAAATTGTCGACCCAGACCGCCATGTACACCGGATTTTGGCACAAATGAAGCAGGACTTGCGTTTGTCCGAAGAGCCCAATCATATCGAATGCTTCGACAATTCCAACTTTCAAGGAACTCATCCTGTAAGCGCCTGTGTCGTCTTCAAAAATGCCAAGCCCTCCAAGAAGGATTACCGGCACTTTAATGTCAAGACGGTGGAGGGCCCAGACGATTTTGCGACTATGGAAGAGGTGGTGTACCGACGGTACAAACGCATGATGGACGAGGGTCAGTCGTTGCCCCAACTTATCCTCATCGATGGGGGCAAGGGGCAATTGAGTGCGGCCGTGGGAGCCCTGAATAAACTCGGGCTCCGGGGTAAAATTGCCATACTGGGTATTGCGAAGCGCTTGGAGGAGTTGTATTTCCCCGAGGATTCCATACCCCTTTATCTGGACAAGCGTTCGGAGACACTCAAAGTTCTGCAGCAAGCTAGGAATGAAGCACACCGCTTCGGTATCACCTTCCACCGAGATAAGCGCAGCAAAGCCGGGGTGAGCTCTGCTCTGGAAGCCATTCCTGGGGTAGGTCCGGCCACCATTGAAATATTACTGAAGACCTTCAAGTCTGCGGCGGGCGTCAAGCGTGCCAGTGCTGAAGCGCTGGAAAATGCGGTAGGACCCGCGAAGGCCAAAAAGGTGATGGCTTGGGTGGCGGAGAGCACGGCGAAGTCAGGATCCTAGCCCCTCGGAGGGAAGGCGACGCGAATTTCGTCCAAAGCCTTTCGGGTAATGTCTGGCACCGTCGCGTCCGAGGCGGCATAGCCTACCGGCAACAGTAAATAGGGCTTTTCGTGCGCAGGCCGATGTAGGAGTTCCTGGAGGAAATTCATGGGACTAGGCGTATGCGTCAGGGTAGCCAGTCCCGCCTCGTGGATGGCCGCAATGAGGAGGCCGCAGGCAATGCCTACGGATTCGGACACGTAGTAGTTTTTACGTATCTCCCCGTCAGGGCGCACGTCTTGAACATGCTTGAAAACGACTATGAGCCAGGGGGCTGTTTCGAGGAAGGGTTTTTCCCAGTCCGTGCCAATAGGCGCTAGATCTTCTAACCACGCTTTGGGCGCACGCCCTGAATAGAAGGCCTTCTCTTCGGCCTCCGCCGCCTCTCGAATCCGCCGCTTGAGATCGGGATCCGACACGGCACAAAAGGTCCAAGGCTGCTTGTTCGCGCCCGAGGGGGCCGTTCCCGCGGTGGCAATCAACGCGTCAATTATCTCAACCGATACAGGGGTATCCTGAAAAAATCGCACGGATCGTCGGGCATTCCAGCGCTCTAAAGTTGCGCGAGCACGCGTGGCGACCTCCTCCGGGGTGAAGTCCTCCATGCGAAAGGGGATGTGGCCGCCGGCAGTCATCTTACAGTCCTTTGAGTTGACCATCTTCCAACGGGAGAATGCGGCGAGCGCGGTCGATTACCCGCTGGTCGTGGGTTGAAAAAATGAAAGTCGTTTTCTCCTTTTCGTTTAAGGCCGCCATGATGTCCAAGAGGGTTTCGGTAGACTTGGAATCCAAGTTGGCTGTGGGCTCATCGGCGAGAATGAAACGAGGTCGACTGGCTAATGCGCGAGCTACTGCGACGCGCTGCTGCTGTCCGCCGGAGAGTTGGTTGGGGCGATTGTGGGCGCGATCTGCCAACCCGACGGCCTCGAGGAGTTCCATCGCTCGGGCATCGCGCTCCTTCTTGCTTACCCCTTGGAGCTCCAAAATAAATCCCGTGTTTTCCAGGGCCGTGAGGACCGGAATGAGGTTGTAGGCCTGGAAGACAAAGCCGATGTGTTGAAGTCGAAAGTCAATTAAATCCCGGTCTTTCAGGTTTACGATATTGACCCCGTCGATATGAATGTGGCCCTGGTTGGGGCGGTCCAAGCCCCCGATGGCGTTGAGTAGGGTGGTCTTCCCGCATCCGGAAGGGCCCACAATCGCGGTGAATTCGCCCTCCTCAAAGGAGGTGCTCACGCCGTTCACTGCAGTGATGCTGCCGGCTTGGGATTCGTAGACTTTGACGACGTTTTGAAGTTCGATGAGGGCCATAGGGTCAGAAATTAAAGCACGCGCATGCTTTCGATGGGGTTCAACTTAAGGGCTTTTCGGGCCGGATAGAGGGCCGACAAGAAGGATAGGATAAACACCAAGCCGGCGACAGGTAGGTAGAACTCGGGCACCGTGATGGGGTAGATGGTGGATTCTAAGCCAAATTCGGCCAAGCCTTTTTCCACCCCCTGAAGGGTGATTCCCGTGCGGGAGGTGATAGCCAAGGTGCCGTGCCCCAAGACCAGCCCGATAGGGAGCCCCGCAAAACTGAGCAACAAGGTTTCGGCCACAATTAGGAAGAAAAGGCGGCGCTTGTTCATTCCTACCGCCATGAGCATACCTAATTCCCGCGTTCGCTCTAAAATGGCCATGAGCATGGTATTGAGGATGCCAAAGGCCATCGCCAGCAAAATGATGGTCATGAAGAGCAGGAGGGATTGTGCCATGATTTCATCGGCGTAGCCCAATTCGGGGCTGATGCTTCGCCATTCCTTGATGACCAAGGGGGTTGAGTCCCGCTCCAGGGCCGCGAGAGATTCGATGCGGCTTCGGATGAACACGTGGTGCAAGCGCAGGCTGTCCTGCATGCGAAGATTATCCACGGTGGGGTCCATGGCATAGGGGTCCTTGACGCGGAAATTCACTTGGTGGGCCACGGGGTATTCACGGCCCAAAAGGGTTGAATCCAACATGCCCATTTGCGTGGCGATGTTCCACGCGGGGACATAGAGCATGGTTTCTTCCAGTAGGTTGGAGGCCCCGTCGTAGAGGCCTACCACATAAAAGAGGGCGCTGTGCACCTCGCCCGCCAAATCTTGGAAGGTGAGGACCACCCGGTCGTCGATCTCGACTTCCAAGCGTCGAGCCAGTTCCTCTCCGAGGACGATTTCGTCCGCTTCACGTTCGCCCAAGAATGTACCGGTCGTGATGGTGCGGGCCGCCTTGAACACAGCTTGCTCCGCTTCCGGATAAACACCCAGAACCAGCGCAGGGGCCGCGCCAGAACCACTTTGAATCATGGCCTGGAGCACCAATCGGGGAGCGACAGCGGTAACCGCCGTGTCGCGTGATAAATTCTCCAGGACACGGGGGAGGTGTGGGATGAGCGCCGTGGCCTCAGGCGAGGCTTCATAAGCGGCCGACGTAATGCGTCCATGGCCCACATTGTCGTCCAGAAGACTGACGGTTCGGGCGTCGTTGAGACCGGTGGCCCAGCCCATCATGAAAATGCCGGCCCATACGCCCAAGGCCATCGAGCCGATGACGACGATGGAGCGCCAAGGGCTGCGCCAAATGTTGCGCCAGGCCATGCGAATTGTACTCATATCAACGGTGGATGGCAGGGGATTTATACACGACGTAGATGGGCCATAGGCTAGCAAGGAGGGTCAAGCCGATCACAATGGCTCCATGCGTCCAGGTGATGGACCAATCCATGGAGGGAGGGAGAACAGGTTCCCACCCCTGCTGTTCCATGGCTTGGGCTATGTCGCCCAAGAGGCGGAGGGGCCGCACATGGAAGTAGTACACGACTCCTCGGCCCATGGCGGTGCCTATCGCTGCACCCAACACGCCCATGAGGAGGGCTTCGGTGAAGACCATGCCGGCCAAAACAGGGCGTTTGACCCCCAGGGCAATTTGCATGGTGAATTCCCGTTGGCGCTCGTTGGCCAACATAATCATCGTTCCGAGGAGGCCGAAGGAGATGACCACGTAGAGAATAAAGAGAATGACAATGCCTCCCGCAGAATCTGCCTGAATGGCTTGCTGTAATTCGGGCATGCGCTCCTCCCACGAGGTCCATGAGGCGTATTCCATGGGGTGCTGTTGGGATAGGCTGGCGGCCGCCCGGAAGGACTCCCCGGGATTTTTGGGCGTAATCATGACCGTCCCCCACATGCCGTAGGCGCCGCTATACGCTTGGGCATCTTCCAGGCGCATCACCGCCACGCGCTTTTCGAGTTCGGGATTTCCCAGGCGCAGGGTCCCCGCGACCAACATCAAATCGCTCGCCATGGAGCCTTGGTAGCCTTGCCCCATGCCGACCAGGGTGTCGCCAATTTGGGCGTCGAGGGATTCAGCGAGGTAGCGCCCGAGCCAAACAGGGTAGGGGCCGTCCTTTGAAGCGTTGTCAAAGCGTCCGTCGATTAAGCGCGTTTCCCAAAATCCGGGGTCCTCCCGGGCAAAGTCCACGCCCGTCCACTGGGCCACCGCACTTTCTTTTTCATGGCTCAGCAGCGTAAATCCCGCCAGGCGCGGGGTAGCGGAGGCTACGTCGGGGTCGGCGGTGACGGCCTCGAGCCAACGTGGATCTTCGGCCATGGCGACATCCAAATTTTGGGAGGGCCAGTAGGTACTGTCGGCTACTTGGACATAGCCGGCCATGCCGCCAACCACGGTATGAATCATGTGGCCGTAGATGCCCAATTGCAGACTGCGAATCAAAATCGCAAAAAAGAGGGCAAAGGCGACCGCGGCCGCCGTAATGGCACTTCGACGTCGATTGCGGCCCAGGTTTCGCCAGGCCATGCGGGTAGTTAGAGGCATGGGCGCAGGGGCATTAGAGGGAATCCATGTTTTTCATGGTGGATTCGCTGAACCAGCTGGGTTTCAGGTCAGGACGCTTGCGCCATTCGAGGATCGTGAGCGTGGTCGTTTGGTTGCCGTCTTTGGCGGTGAAGCGAATTTCATCGGGCATCAGCACCCCATCAAAACGTTTAAAGCGCAAGGCGTCCATTTGCTGGCTCACCGTTCCTTTTTTGTCAAAAAACACGAGGCGAACCCAGGTGTCGTTCTGCACGCTGAGGTAGGCGTCGACATGGTCGTGGGCCACCGGGGTGGCGGGCTTGGGGACGCAGCGGATAAGGTGGCATTCTTGGCCATTGACAGTTTTTTTGCCCTGGTAGCTGTGGGTGAAGTCCTGGCTCAGGGAGGCGGCACCTAAGATGTTGTCAAATTGGGCATCCGTTCCCATCCAACCTTGCATGAGCATGGAGGAGGGAAGCTTCATGATTTTCCCGGTCCGAGGTGAATAGGTCATAAGGCTCTTGTCAGCCTTCATGTAGACCATTCCGGCGTCGCGCTCGGGGGAGACAATTTGCACCAGGGAATAGGCGTTGCCCATATTCCAGCTTCGCAGCTCCATGTCGCGGGTATAGCGCGGGCGTTCCGCTTTCATTTTGATGCGGCTGTATGCGGACTGTTGGATCGCCGAGGCTTCAGCCTTGGCCAAGAGGGAGCTTGGATTTTGGGCAAAAACAGAAAAGAAGCTCAGGCCAAGCCCAAGGGTATAGAGAAGTTGACGGCGCATACGAATGTGAATTTACGGCTCAATGGCTTAACCCATCCTGGAGCAAAGGGTTCGTCTTGTGGGGCGATTTTGGGCATTACTTTTGCATTAGACTTTATGCCCCGAGGGCTTTCAACTTTTTAAACGATCATCTTATGTATCCCGAAGATCTTATTGCCCCCATGCGCGCCGAATTGACCGACGCCGGTTTCACCGAAATCCGCGACGCGGCAGCCATGGAAACGGCTATCACCCAAAACTCGGGAACCACCTTTGTGGTTATTAATTCCGTTTGTGGCTGTGCGGCCGGTTCTGCGCGCCCCGGAGCCCGTATGGCCGTGGCCAACGCGGGCAAGAAGCCCGATCATTTAATCACAGCCTTCGCGGGAAATGACCGGGAATCGGTCAATAAAGCTCGTGATTTGATGCTTCCCTTTCCTCCCTCGTCGCCCTGCATGGCCCTTTTCAAAGATGGGGAGTTGGTCCATATGATTGAACGCCATCATATCGAGGGCCGCCCCGCAGACATGCTGGCAGCCAATTTGATCGGAGCTTTCGACTCCCACTGCGGGTAAGTCGGGGGGTAAACCTCGGTTGAGGGGGGGCATCAAAAGCCCAAGGGACTTATGGTAAAATTTACTATAGTGTACTTTGTACGCTTTTACCATAATTCATGTATTTTAGGGGTCAAATTATCCCAACCATGAATTGGAAACGCACCCTTGGAAGCGCCCTCGCTTTCCTCTTTCTTTCTACTACTGCATTTGCTCAAGGTCGTGTCACG
This sequence comes from Cryomorphaceae bacterium, assembly GCA_003507115.1. Lineage (GTDB taxonomy): Bacteria > Bacteroidota > Bacteroidia > Flavobacteriales > Schleiferiaceae > TMED14. Next base: position 7,786 of record DNWN01000024.1, read on the forward strand.
GGTTCCGTGAAAGACGGAGCTGGCGCGGCTTTGCCCGGTGTTGTGCTATCCGATGAAGCCTCGGGTACTACGACCACGACGGACAATAATGGTCTGTATTCCTTGACCGTTTCGACGAACCAAGTCACGATGAAGGCCTCCATGATGGGCTATGTCGACGCAAGCAAAACGGTCAGTCTGTCTAAAGGCGCAGCGACGGCCAACTTTATTTTGAACGAAGAAGCCGTGACCCTGGACGATATCGTGGTGATTGGCTATGGTACCTCCAACATCAAGGATTTGACGGGTTCCGTTGTCAGCGTCAAAGCGAAGTCCTTCCAAAAGGGATCCTTTTCGAC
>DNWN01000091.1:0-981 GCA_003507115.1 Cryomorphaceae bacterium
GCGACGAACCGTTCCATCGAGCCGAAGGGTGCGCGGTGGATCATCACAGGGCGATGCATTTCATTATCAGCCCCTTTGTATTCCAGTTCAAAGCGTTCAGGCAGGTTGTAGTCCACCTGGACGGTGCCTAACTGCCACGAACGTCCCAGGGCATCCTTGACCATGAAGTCCAACTTGGGTCCGTAGAAAGCCGCTTCGCCATATTCTACGACGGTGTTCAGGCCTTTGTCGGCCGCCGCTTGGATGATGGCTGCTTCGGCCTTGTCCCAGTTTTCCACCGAACCGATGTATTTGCCGGGGTTGTCGGGGTCGCGAAGGCTAATTTGGGCCGTGTAATGCTCGAAATCTAACGTCTTGAAAATGTACAAGACGAGATCAATGACCTTCTTGAATTCATCCAAGAGCTGATCTGGGGTGCAGAACAAGTGTGCATCGTCTTGGGTAAATCCGCGAACCCGTGTCAATCCGTGAAGCTCACCCGACTGCTCGTAGCGGTACACCGTGCCAAATTCGGCAAATCGAAGTGGTAGGTCGCGATAAGAGCGGGGGGAAGACTTATAAATCTCGCAGTGATGCGGGCAGTNNACAGAAAATATGCGCGTCATCCTGCGTAAATCCACGAACACGGGTCAAACCATGTAATTCACCAGACTGCTCGTAACGGTATACTGTTCCAAATTCAGCATAGCGAATCGGTAAATCTTTATACGAGTGAGGACGCGATTTAAAAATCTCGCAGTGATGCGGGCAGTTCATGGGCTTGAGGAAGTACTCTTCGCCCTCTTCCGGGGTTCGAATAGGTTGGAAGCTATCCTTGCCGTATTTCTCGTAGTGGCCAGAGCAGACATAGAGCTCCTTGTTGCCAATGTGGGGCGTGATAACGCCTTGGTATCCGGCCTTTTTCTGGGCTTTCTTTAGGAATTGCTCCAAGCGCTCGCGGAGGGCAGCGCCCTTGGGCAACCACATGGGCAATCCTTGGCC
>DNWN01000091.1:1030-8573 GCA_003507115.1 Cryomorphaceae bacterium
TCTTGCAGCATAGAGGCCTTGGGGAAGGACACGCCATAGACGCGCGAGAGCTGTGGGTTGTTCTCATTGCCGCGCCAGTAGGCCCCCGCGACACTCATGACTTTGGCGGCCTTGATCGCACCGGTGTTGGGGATGTGCCCTCCTCGGCAGAGGTCGGTGAAGGTGCTGTGGTCGCAGAACGTGATGGTTCCGTCTTCCAAGTTTTGGATCAGCTCCGTCTTGTAGGGATTGTTGGCGTACTCGACCAAGGCATCGGCTTTGGACACGGGACGCAGTTTAAATTCTGCCTTCTCACGGGCGAATTCGAGCATCTGCTTTTCCACTTTCTCAAAGTCCCCCTCACCAAATGACTCGCCTTGAAAGTCGACATCGTAGTAGAAGCCTGTTTCGATGGCGGGACCGATGGTCAGCAGGGCATTGGGATAGAAGTGCAGAATGGATTGGGCCAGCACGTGCGCGCTCGAGTGCCAAAAAGCTTCTTTGCCTTCGGGCTGATCCCAGGTAAAGAAGACCAACTTCCCCGAGTGGGAAAGGGGGTCCAGAAGTTCGACCGTTTGGCCGTCTAATTTGGCAGTGAGGGCATTCTGGGCCAAACCGCGGGAGATGGACTCGGCCACCTGCATCGCCGAGGTTCCGGCGGGGTACGAACGGATGGAACCGTCCGGTAATGTGATATCAATCATGGCTTCGGTACAAATGAAGGTCAGCCGCAAAGGTAGGCCTTCCCCGTATCTTTGCCCCATGACACACGAGGAAATATTGGCCATCCTGAATGAGCGCCGCACAGGCACTCTCATGGAGACCTTGTCCATCGAATATACGGGGATGACCGAGGATACGTTGACGGCCCGCATGCCGGTGACGCCCGGGCACATGCAACCATTGGGCTTGCTTCACGGGGGGGCAACCGTCAGTTTGGCCGAAACCGTGGGGTCTGCCGCGTCCCATATTTTCTTGGACGATCCCCACACCTACGTGGCGGTGGGCCAAGAAATCGCAGCCAACCATGTGCGCTCGGCCCGCAGCGGCTATGTGCATGCCACGGCGGAGTTCCTGCACAAAGGCAGACGTTCGCATGTGCTCCAAATTCGGGTCGTGGATGACCAAGCACGATTGATTTCGTTCATTAAGATGACGAACGCCATTGTCGAGCGGGTGTCGAAAGAGAGGGGATGAAGGGATTTGCATTAATTCGAGAGCCCGGTAGTGAACCCTTGTGGATGTCCCTGGAGTCCAATGCTCAAGGGGCTTTCCGATTTTCGACGTTTTCGGGTCAAATAGAAACCTTTGCCATTTTGGAGCAGGAGGTGGGCGAATCCGCCTTGGCGAAGGCGCATTCGATACTTCAAGGTGCGGATTGGCCCGCGCTTGATTTGGCCTCCTCGCATGATTTTGATAGTTATGTGGCTCTGATCGAGTCGGCGCGTCGAGCCTGTGAAGAGGGGGCATTAGAAAAGGTGGTCCTGTCCCGTTGCCATGCATACCCCCAGGTCGACTTGGATCTCATGGAGACCTACAACAGACTCTGCGCTCATTACCCGCGAGCCACGGTGTACATGATTTATCGCCAAGGTCAAAGCCTGTGGATGGGGGCCACCCCCGAATGCCTCGTGGAGACGCAGGGTCACGTCGTACGGACCATGAGTCTAGCAGGTACCCGTGTAGCGGACTCCGAGGGTTCCTGGGGGGCGAAAGAGCGCGAAGAACAACATGTCGTCACCCGAGATATCATCCATATGCTCCAGGTTATGGGTTGCAAGCACCTGACGATCGAAGGCCCCACGGTGCTCAATGCCGGTCCGGTGGAACACCTATGTTCGATGATTCAGGGTGAGCGCAATGGCTCCGGTTCGGATGAAATTGCTCGAGCCTTGCATCCCACGCCTGCCGTGGGGGGCTTGCCGCGGGCTCAAGCGGCCGCATTTATCCGCCAACGGGAAGGCTATGACCGCCGATTTTATGCGGGCTATTTTGGCTGGACTCGGGCGGAACGTTCGGTTTTCTACGTCAACCTTCGCTGCTTGGAATGGGGCTCGGACGGAGTTTTGTGCTATGCGGGCGGAGGAATCACTTCGAAGAGCCACCCGGAACAAGAGTGGCAAGAAACAGAGCAAAAACTTAAGACGCTTGAGCGCGTTATCTTCGGATAATGGCCTCATCTTTTCAACCCCTCGCTGCCTTACTTGCTAAGGCCCTAAAAGACTTGGATCCTGCCGTTCGGGTGGCTTCTCCGGGCAGTCGGAATGCCCCTTTGATTGAGGCATTTTCCTCTCTTCCGGGTAAAGAAGTGGTGGTTTTAGATGAGCGCGCTGCGGCCCACTTGGCGTTGGGGGCGGCCATTCAGACGGGAAGACCCGCTATCGCCTATTGTACAAGTGGCACGGCGGGACTCAACTACGCCCCAGCCGTGGCCGAAGCATTTTACCAGCGGATCCCTTTGTTGGTCATTACCGCAGATCGCCCCGCCCATCTCATTGACCAAGGCCACGGTCAGAGTATCCGCCAATCGAACATGTTCGCGGGCCATCTACGAGGCCAAGCGTTGCTGGACGCTTCGGCGTCCCTGGATAGCCAAGTGGCACTCCTTCAATCTGCCTTGCAGGCGCTTTTGGAAGGACCCGTGCACATCAATGTTCCCTTTGAGGAGCCCTTGTATGGTTCTCCCGCCTTGCCGCATGATTTCTCATGGACACCCTGGAAGTTCGAGGCGAGCCCACCCATGGAACTCTTGTTTCCCGAATGGATTAAAGAGGCCCATCGTCCCCTTTTAGTGGTGGGTCAATGGAATCCCGCCTGGGGTTCGGCCGTCCGCAGCTTGGAGCAACTTAAGGCCAAGGGCTGGCTCATCGCGGCGGAGCATCTGGCCAATGTGCCAGCTCAACTAGCCATCCATCTGGAAGATGCGTGGGTGCATGCCCCGGCGGCTCGAGTGGATGCCATTGTCACTTTGGGAGGTTCATGGATCGCCAAAGAATCGAAAAAGCGTTTGGCCGGAACGCCTCATTGGCATATTGGTCCATCTGCACCGCACCCCGATGTATTCGGTCACTTGGTGGAAGCCGCGGAAATGGCACCGCGCGACGCACTCAAAGCCCTCGCCACTATTTCTCCCGCCTACGAACCCGCTTGGGCGAATTTTTGGGTCCAACAGCGTAGTTATCCGGCCACAGTGTGGTCGGATCGATGGGTTCATGAATACATGGCCGAACACGCGCCTTCGGGCTGGGACATCCATTGGGCGAACTCTACCGCCGTCCGTTATGGCGTCCATACCTGGGCACATGGAGGGTGGAAGGGTAATTTTCGGCACTACAGCAATCGCGGGGCGAGTGGTATCGACGGCTGTACCTCCACGGCGATCGGCTCCGCTTGGCTTTCAGATCGCCCGACACTTCTAATCACAGGAGAGTTGGCCTTTTTCTATGACATCAACGCGTGGATGCATGCGGACATCCCATCGCATTTTAAGGTGGTGGTCATTCATAATGGCGGCGGGAATATTTTTCGCTGGATTGAAGGCCCCAAGGCCTCGGAACGATGCGATACGCATTACACCTGGTCTCATCATCGCACATCCGAAGCGCTGGCCGCTCATGCGGGCGTGGCCTATCGAGCATCCACAGACTCGACGTCTTTTGTCTCTGACTTCGCCTGGTTAATGGCTTCGTCTGATGCGGGTATTTTGGAGGTTTTTACCGACCCAGAAGCCAGCGAACAAGCTTGGAACAAGCGTTTTCACCCTTAATTTTGTCCCTATGAATCCCATAACCTGGACGGAGATCAAACCCTACTCCGATATCACATTTGACTTTTTTGAAGGCATTGCGAAAATCACCATCAACCGCCCCGAAGTGTACAATGCATTTCGTCCGGAGACAAATATGGAGATGCTCGATGCCATGGACATCTGCCGTGAGCGCTCAGACATTCGGGTTGTCGTATTGACTGGCACGGGTGACAAGGCCTTTTGTAGTGGTGGCGACCAAAACGTCAAAGGTGTCGGTGGCTATGTGGGCGAAGATGGCGTGCCACGCTTGAATGTCCTAGACTTGCACAAGCGAATCCGTGAAATACCCAAGCCGGTCGTGGCCATGGTAAATGGCTACGCCATAGGCGGAGGACATGTACTTCACGTGGTCTGCGACTTGACCATTGCCTCGGAAAATGCCCGGTTTGGGCAGACTGGGCCCAAAGTGGGAAGTTTCGATGCCGGTTTTGGAAGTAGCTACTTGGCCCGCCATGTAGGCCAAAAGAAAGCCCGTGAGATTTGGTTCCTCTGCCATCAGTACACAGCGCAGGAAGCCGAGCAAATGGGCATGGTCAACAAGGTGGTGCCTTTCGCTGAACTCGAGGCCACTACAGTGGAGTGGTGCCGTACGATGATGATGCGCTCCCCCATGGCCCTTCGTATGATCAAACGCGGCCTCAATGCCGAACTCGACGGTCAACGGGGGTTGATGGAGTTTGCGGGAGACGCCACCCTGATGTATTACCTCATGGAGGAGGCCCAGGAGGGCAAACGCGCTTTCCTCGAGAAGCGCGATCCAGACTTTGGAAAATTCCCCATCTTCCCTTGAGCATTTCGTGGGCACCGTGGATTCAAGCGGCTCGTCCGCGCACGCTTCCGTTGGCCCTTGCTTGCATTGCGCTGGGTTCTTTGCTCGCGGCGGATCGCGGATACTTTGATCCCTGGCTGACCCTATGGATGGTCTTGACAGCGGCTTCCTACCAACTGTTGTCCAATTTAGCCAATGATTTGGGGGACTACCGAACGGGGGCGGATCAACATCGGCAGGGCCTCGATGGGATTGAAGCACGCGCCGTGGCGAGTGGTCTCATCCGCGAAGCCAGTATGCACCGGGCGGTTCAAGTGCTCACTTTCATGTCCTTGGTCTTCACGGCTTTGACCGCTTGGTGGGGTACCCGCGATTTGGGTTGGGTCTACACCGCTATTTTTGCAGCCCTGGGCCTTTTGGCTACCGCGGCTGCTCGTGGTTATACGCTGGGATGGGCCTATGGCTATAAGGGCTTTGGAGACTTGTTTGTGATTCTCTTTTTTGGCCCGGTAGGTGTGGCGGGAAGTTTTTTCCTCCAAACCCAATCCTGGGATCCCCTCATCCTCCTGCCAGGACTATCGGTTGGCTTTATGGCGGCGGCGGTCTTGAACCTCAACAATTTACGCGACATCGAAACGGATCAAGCGGCGGGCAAACGCACCTTAGCCATGCGGATGGGCCGCCCGATGGCCAAGCTGTACCAAACCATCCTGGTGTTGGAGGCGTATGTGGCCACCACCGTTTTTATCGTGTTGCAAGCCGATGTCACCTGCTCGCGAAGCTTTCTGTATGCTGCGACGCTGCCCCTATTTGCCGAAGGGCTGTACAAAACATGGAAGGCCAAAACTCCTGCCGATTTTGACCGTCAACTCAAACCCACGGCTTTGCAAACGGTCTTATTTGCCCTCTTGCTCGGCGTTGGTCTCCTCATCGATGCCAACCAATGTGGGAAGCCCCTTTTCTAGTACCATGACGGCACGCTTCTGGTCCTACACCTATCACTTTAAGCGCCCCGCCGGGACCTCCCGCGGGGTCATGCACGTTAAGCCCGCCTATTTTTTGGAGGTCACCGTGGGTGGATGGATGGGCCAAGGAGAATGCGGTCTGTTGCCTGGATTGTCCGTGGATGACCACCCGGACTATGCCGAAAAGCTTCAAGCCCTGTGCGATCTCATTCAAACTTCTGGGGAGGCGGCCTGGAAAGCATGGGCTAGCGAGGGCTTGCCCGACGCGGTTTGGTCCCATTGGCTTGCTTGGCCCAGCATCCTATTCGCTTGGGAGCAAGCTTTGTTGTCATGGTCTGACGCCTCCTCTGGTGGAAATGGAAAGCGTTTGTTTGATTCGGCCTTTGCGCGCAAGGAGGCCGGGATTCCCATCAATGGACTCTTGTGGATGGGGGATAGCTGCTATCTGAGCGAACAGTCCGAGGTCCGCATCCAAGAAGGATTTGACTGCATCAAGATGAAAATTGGGGCCCTCGCCTTGGATCAGGAGCGGGCTATTCTCACGGACTTACGCCATTTGCGTCCAGATATTCAACTTCGAGTGGACGCCAACGGCGCATTTAACGCCGACGAGGCCCTCGCGGTGATGGAAACCCTCCGATCTTTCAAACTACACAGCGTGGAACAGCCCTGTCCGGCCACGGACCGTGACGGCCTCGCTCGGGTAGCCGCACAAGGCGCCATTCCGACCGCCCTAGATGAAAGCCTGATTGGGGTGATCGAGCCTGCAAAACGGGACGAACTGCTTGATGAGATTCGCCCCCAGTATATCGTCCTCAAACCTTCCCTTTTGGGCGGGTTCCGCAGTTGTGAAGACTGGATTCAGCGTGCGGAGGCTCGCGGCATCGGCTGGTGGATCACGTCAGCGTTGGAAGGTGCGGTGGGCCTCTCCGCGATTGCCCAGTGGACGGCTACCTTGCCTCGGCTGAAAGGCTACCAAGGCTTGGGTACCGGCAGTCTCTACACGAATAACCTTCCAGCCCGAACGGAAGTCAAATCTGGACAGCTATGGATGCTCGGATGACCTTTCACCCGGCCTGTGATGCCGCCCGGCGGGAATCGGTACGAACCGTGGCCGACCTGTGGACCTCGGGAGACGCTTTTCTTCCCTTGCAAACCAGTGGGAGCACAGGATGGCCAAAGAGCTTGATGGTCCCTAGGTGGGCGGTTCAGCAAAGTATCGAAGACAGTGCACAAGCCTTTCAACTTGCTCCAGGCCAGCGCACAGCCCTATCCATGGATGTGGCGGGGACCGGCGGGCGCATGATGCTCTGGCGTGCCCTGGCCCTTGAAATGTCCCTACAGGTCCTTCCCGTATCCCGTCAAGTAGATTGGGAAGGAGATTTGGACTTTTTAGCACTCATTCCTCAGCAAGCCCTGGCGTTTTCCTCGGGTCAATGGACCCGCGTTCGTACTGTGCTGCTGGGTGGTGCTCCTCTTCAAGTTCATGAGGAGCAAGCCCTCGCGAAGGCCCCGACGACATTATATCACGGGTTTGGGATGACGGAAACCCTCACGCATTTTGCTCTGCGGCGCGTTGGGGAAGATCCCGTTTATCGCTGCCTACCCGGGGTGACCGTCGAATCGGTAGATGGGGCCTTAGTGATTCACGCGCCAAGTCGGGGGGTAGAGGCCCTCCAAAGCACAGACGCGGTGACCGTGCACGATGCCCATTCTTTTACCTGGTTAGGCCGCCTCGATGGGGCCATCCTTTCGGGAGGTAAAAAAATATTCCCGGAGGAGATCGACCGTACTATCGCGGCGGCCTTTCCCGGACATCCGCCCGGATTTGCGGGTGGCCTAGCAGATGCCCAGTGGGGGGAGGCCCTGGTGTGGTATTCGGAGCCCTTATCCGACATTCAGCGCGCACGTTTGATAACAGCCTTTGAGGCCCTCCCATCGTGGAAACGGCCCAAGCACATCCTTGAAGGGGAACTGCCGCTGACACCCAGTGGGAAGTGGAAAAGGAAGCTGGGTAGCTAG
>DNWN01000091.1:8609-16047 GCA_003507115.1 Cryomorphaceae bacterium
GGGCTGGGTAGCTAGAGAGCTGGGTAGCTAGAGAGATTGGTGGCTGGAGGGCTAAAAAATCAAGGTTGAGGAAGGCGCGCGCGGCGAAGGTCCAACGGCAGGTTCACATGTAAAAGGGTAGAAGAGCTTAAAAACGCCAAAACAAAGCCCCTTGAAACACTAGCACCCTTAAACCCTTTTACTTTTCCACCTCAAAAAGAAAAAGGGCCCAAGCACCGAAAGGCTTATCCCTTTCAACGCTTGAACCCTTCTACCAAAAGCTTTCGAGCTTTCTAGCCTTCTAGCTCTTAGCCTTCTAGCTCTTAGCTATTCGCCTTCTTGTGGTCTGCTAAGAATTTCTCCAAGCCAATGTCCGTCAAGGGGTGCTTGAGGAGGGCGTGAATCGCACTCAAAGGTCCAGTCATCACGTCCGCACCAATTTCGGCGCACTGCAAAATGTGCATCGGGTGACGTACTGAAGCCGCCAAGATTTCGGTCTCGAAGCCATAGTTGTCAAAAATCAGTCGGATGGACTCGATCAAAGCCATTCCATCTGTGGAAATGTCGTCTAATCGCCCGATGAAAGGAGACACATACGACGCACCCGCTTTAGCGGCGACCAGTGCTTGGCCCGCGGAGAAGATTAATGTACAGTTCGTTTTGATGCCTTGATCAGAAAAGTAGCGAATCGCCTTGACGCCGTCTTTAATCATGGGAATTTTGACGACAATCTTGGGATCAAGAGCCGCTAGGAGTTCACCTTCCCGAACCATGCCCTCAAAGTCGGTCGCGATGACTTCGGCACTTACGTCGCCGTCGACGATGTCACAAATGGCTTTGTAGTGCGCCATCACTCGGTCTGTACCGGCGATGCCTTCTTTGGCCATCAGAGAAGGGTTGGTTGTGACGCCATCCAGGATGCCCATGTCTTGTGCCTCTTGGATTTCAGCCAAATTTGCCGTGTCGATGAAGAATTTCATTGCTTGATTGTAGTTTAAATGGGATTCGGGGACAAAGGTCACCCTATTTTTGTAAACATGCACAATCCTGATTTTATTCAATCGATTCAAGAAGATTACCGCTTGGCGGTCTTGAGCCGAGAGTGTAGCCTTCTCGGCCGAAAAGAAGTCTTGACAGGAAAGGCCAAGTTTGGCATTTTCGGAGATGGCAAAGAGCTCGCGCAACTCGCGTGGGCCAAAGTATTCCGTGATGGAGATTTTCGCAGCGGATATTATCGGGATCAAACGTTCATGATGGCCATCGGTGCGTTAACCGCCGAACAGTTTTTTGCTTCCCTTTACGCCGATACCTCGATTGAGCGCGAACCCTCGAGTGCCGGCCGCCAAATGAACGGCCATTTTGCCACGCGTTCATTGGATGAGAACGGACAATGGAAATCGCTGGTAGATCAAAAGAATAGTTCGGCCGACATTTCGCCAACCGGCGGTCAGATGCCCCGTTTATTGGGCTTGGCCCAGGCCTCCAAAGTGTATAAGGCACTGGGTGTGGACAATGGTTTTAGCCGCCAAGGGCAGGAGGTCGCTTGGGGAACAATCGGGAATGCCTCCACTTCGGAAGGTCATTTCTGGGAGGCCATGAATGCGGCAGGCGTGATGCAATTACCCTTGGTGATGTGCGTGTGGGATGATGAATATGGCATTTCGGTTCATGCCCGCTACCAAACAATCAAACAAAATATTTCCAAAGCCCTCGCTGGATTTCAGCGGACGGTGGACCAACGGGGAGCTACCGTCGAACCTGGCTTTGAAATCATCGTGGCCAACGGTTGGGATTACGCGGCCTTGGTGGCAGCATTCGAAAAAGCGGACGCTATTGCACGGGAAGAGCATGTTCCCGTGCTTCTTCATATCCAGCAAATGACCCAGCCGCAAGGTCATTCTACTTCAGGTTCACATGAACGCTACAAGGGCCCCGAGCGCTTAGCCTGGGAACAGACGTATGACTGTATCGCCCAATTCCGACAGTTCATTGAAGCACATGACCTACTCCCTGCAGCCACCTTGGACGCGGTCGAAGCGGAAGCCAAAGAAGAGGCGAAGCAGGCCATGCAACGGGCATTTGATGCCTATCTAGCCCCCCTGCAAGCCATTCGTGATCAAGCATCGGATTGGTTGGAACTACTCGGAGAATCCGCCCAAGCACAACGCTTGCGGACCGATAAAACAGCTATGTGGCGAGACTCCCTTGCGGCTGTTCGTCAAGCTGCCACGAATGCGCGTGCCATGGGTCGCGACATTCAAGCTGTTCAAGCTTGGATATCCATGCAACAAGAGCGCGGCTCCGAGGTGTACAGTTCGCAACTGCATTCTGGGACGGCCTTCAACGTGCCCCATGTTCAAGCGACCTATGACGAATCAGCGCCTTTAGTGGATGGTCGTGTCGTGTTGCGGGATAACTTCCATGCGCTCTTTAATCGGCATCCCGAAGTCCTCATATTTGGGGAAGATGTCGGCACCATCGGAGATGTCAACCAAGGTTTGGAAGGCATGCAAGAGGCCTTTGGCGAAAACCGTGTTTTTGATACGGGCATCCGCGAAGCGACGATTGCAGGTCAAGGCATTGGGCTGGCGATGCGTGGCTTGCGTCCCATCGCGGAGATCCAGTATCTCGATTACCTGTTGTATGCCCTCGAAATTCTCAGCGACGACTGCGCCACCGTCCGTTGGCGCTCGGCAGGGGGGCAGAAAGCCCCGCTCATCGTCCGAACCCGGGGCCATCGTTTGGAGGGGGTTTGGCATTCCGGCTCGCCTATGGGCTTGATTCTGGGAGCATTACGCGGCATGTATGTCTGCGTTCCCCGGAACATGACGCAAGCGGCGGGCATGTACAACACCTTACTTCAGGCTGATGAGCCTGCACTCGTGATCGAATGCCTCAATGGCTACCGACTCAAGGAAAAATTGCCGACCAATTTGGCCGCCTTTACTGTGCCTTTGGGCCACGTGGAGACCTTGCGTCCAGGATCGGATCTCACCCTTGTGACCTACGGTTCCATGTGCCGCTTGGCGCTGGAGGCCGCGGAACGTTTAGCCGCCCTGGATGTAGAAATCGAAATCATCGATGTCCAAACGCTCTTGCCCTTTGACCGGGCGAAGGATTGCTTGGCTTCCGTGCAGCGTACCAATCGCCTATTGGTGGTGGATGAGGATGTGGATGGTGGGGCTACCGCCTATCTGCTTCAGAAAATTGTCGAGGACCAAGGCGCCTTCCAATACCTGGATGCGGCCCCGGCCACCTTAACCGCCAAAGCGCATCGCCCCGCCTATGGCAGCGATGGAGATTATTTCTCCAAGCCGAGCGTGGAAGACATCGTCGACACCGTACTCGAGGTCGTGGCGCGGTAAATCATCCGAAAAACAGGGGAGAGGAAGTGAAAAAAAGGCAAGGAGTCAAATCACACCGCTACGACCAACTACCCTTGCTACGTTTCCGTCCTGGGGGATTCATCAGGAGCTGGTTGTTTGATCCTTGCCCGAGTGCAAAGATAAACGACCTTTGTGGGAGTAACCCTATGCCAACCAACATGAAACGTTTGATTCTAGCGACTCTGGCGCTAGCTTTCTGGTCTCCAAGTCTTTTGGGCCAAATCTTGAGTACCACCACTTTGCAGCGGGGTGCCGTGACCGAGCTCCAGCGTGATTCCTCGGTGGTATGGGTGTATAACCCGGGCACGAGTCCCTTAACCATAGAATCGGTGCGCACAGCGGCGTTCTATGGGGACACGTTGCTCGATATTTACATGCCTCAAAATCAAGTATTTCCTGGAGATTCCATGCCGATTTCGGTGCGTTTCACTCCCGTGCACAATGTGGAGCATTTGCTCCCCCTCGTTTTGACAACGGACCATGAGTTGGGGGCTTTTGGGGTCAAATTTGAAGCCGACGGCGTGTATAGTATGGCGTATTACGCCGGTACCCAAAACCTTTCTGAGGGACCCCTTCGTGCGGCCCTGACCTCGACCTTGTCCACGAACCAAACATCGCTATCCTACAATGTGGCCCGCGACAACATGTACGCAACACTCGACAACCACGGGGGCATCGTGGAATGCGTGTATACGGGGCGCACGGCGGCTTTTACGACGCGTTCGGGGGCTACGGCCAACAACTTCAACTGTGAACACACTTTTCCGCAGAGCTTTTTTAGCAGTGCCGCCCCGATGCAAAGTGACATCCACCATCTTTTTCCTTCGGATGCCGCGGCCAACACTCAGCGGAGCAACAACCCCTTTGGCGTGATCACGGGTACGCCGGCCTGGACTCAGGGAGGGAGTAAACGCTTAAACGGTGTTTTTGAACCCCGGGATGCCCACAAAGGGGATGCGGCCCGGGCCATGCTCTACTTCGTGACCCGCTATGGGGACTATAGCAACTTTTACCTGCCTCAAGAGCCGACGCTCTACACCTGGCACAAGAGTTTTCAGCCCGATAGCCTGGATCGCTACCGCAATGCAGGAATTTATGCCTTGCAAAACAACCGCAATCCCTACGTGGATTATCCCCAGTTTTTGGACCGCATGAGCACGCTCGTTGGGCCGACCTCGGCCACGGCAGCGCCGAGCTTTTATGTCACCGAGGACACCCTGCATCTGCGGCATTACACAAACCTGAGCAATCCCGGAACCCGCACACGGCGATTGATTATTGTCAACGACGGCAATGTGCCGCTCTTGTTTTCAAACGTGCAGATTTCTACATCCAGCATTACAGATGAGTCCAATTGGTCCGGCACCACCACCTGTCCGGCCGGCGGATTTATTGAAATCGAAGTGGACTATAACAGCGGCTTGGCCTATGTCGGAGAATCCCTTACGTTCCAAACGACCCATCCCAATTTCCCCACCGTGACCATTCCTATTTCGAGCGTGGCCACGATAGGCGTCGATGAAATGACGGGCCAGGGTCCCATGAAAGTGTGGCCTGTGCCCTGGGGGCTTCAAATCCACGGCGTTCAAACTGGGGACCTCTTGGAGATGTTGGATGCAACCGGGCGATTGGTGGCGCAAACGGTAGCACCGAGTTCAGAGCCCTTTATTTGGACCCTGAGTACCCCAAAACAAGGCTGGGTGAGCCGCCACCATGCCGGCCGGGAGCAATTGGTTAAATTTGTCCGCGTTAGCCCATAACTTTTTGTCCCTATGAATCCACTCATGAAGAAAATCGCCATTCAGTTTGGCGTCTTGAATACAGTCATCACCGTGCTCTATGTGCTCGGGATATATATCGTAGATGAAAACCTCTATACCTCACGGACGGGAGGGATTCTCGTCTTATTGGCCACCTTGGTGGTGTTCATTTGGGCGGTGATCGCATTTAAGAAGCAAAACGGGGGATATGCCTCCTTTCGCGAGGCCTTTTCGGCCTTCATGCTTCCCTTCATCGTCGCGGCGGTGCTAGGCATGGTGTTCAACCTGACTTTTTACAACTTCGTCGATAGCGAATTGGCGGCCCGAAATGGGGAGCGTCAATTTGATCTCATGATGGACATGCCTGAAGACCAACTGCAGGCAACCATGAAATTTATGGGCGTGGCTTCGACCGAAGCCTTGCATGAAAACATCATGGAGCAATCCATGAATGCCAAAACGATTACGGGTCAATTAAAGACGACCGGAGGAGGCATAGCCATTTTTGCGATTTTGGGCCTCGTTGTGGCCGCCATAACCAAGAAAAACCGACCCGAGTTTGACTAAGCATCCCTTTGACGTCTCCTTGGTTATTCCCCTCTTCAACGAGGCGGAATCGCTCTCCGAGCTCACCGCTTGGATCGACCGCGTTTGCAAGGCGGAAAGCCTGAGCTATGAGGTACTCTTTATCAACGACGGCTCGACGGACGCCTCTTGGGAAATTATCGCCGGGTTGGCGAAAACCTTCCCCACCGTGCGCGGCACCCGATTCCGCCGTAACCACGGCAAGTCCGCCGCCCTCCACGTGGGCTTCCAGCAGGCCCAAGGTGAAATCGTCATCACCATGGACGCCGATTTGCAGGATTCTCCGGAGGAAATTCCCGGGCTGGTGAAAGGCATTCGGGAAGATGGCTACGATTTGATCAGCGGCTGGAAGAAGAAGCGCTACGACCCCTTGTCCAAGACGCTGCCCACCAAGCTCTTTAATTGGGCGGCACGCAAGATGTCTGGTATTTACTTGCACGACTTCAACTGCGGCCTGAAGGCTTACCGCCTTGAGGTGGCCCAAGCCGTGGAGGTCCAAGGCGAGATGCACCGATACGTGCCCGTTTTGGCGAAAATGGCCGGATACAGCAAGATTGGTGAGCAAGTGGTTCAGCACCAGGCGCGCAAATACGGCAGCACCAAATTTGGGATGAACCGCTTTGTGAACGGTTTGCTTGACCTCGTGACCCTGTCCATGGTGAGCCGTTTTCAGCGCCGTCCGATGCACTTTTTTGGAACCTGGGGTGTCATGATGTTCCTGGCGTCCGGTTTGGCTCTGGCGACCATGGGTGGCCTCAAGCTCTATCGCTTGGCTCAGGGCATGCGTCCCGGCCTGGTGACCGAAGACCCCTGGTTCTTCATCTTCTTGACCACGATGATTTTGGGCACGCAGCTCTTTGTGACCGGCTTACTGGCCGAATTGATGGTGCGCCAATCCAGCAAGAAGGTCAAGTACTCCATTGGTGAGCACATCAACTCTGCGTCCTAAGTTTCCTTGAAGTTCAGCCTCATTTCCCCCACATTTGATCGGCCGGAGGAGGTTCGAGAATTCATCGCATCCGCTGCCGCCTTGCGGTATGACCGAGGCGACTTTGAGGTCATCTTAGCGGACGGCACCCCCCAAGACGGCTTGCGCGCCACGGTCGAAGCCGCTTCCCGCTCAGCAGGCCTACCCGTCATCTTTCTGCAGGAAGACTACCTGCCGGTCTCCGATGCTCGAAACCTGGCGGCCCGCCACGCCCAAGGCGACTATTTGATTTTTCTCGATTCCGATTGCTTGCTGCCCGAAGACTACCTGCAGCATCTGTCCGACGGCCTGGTGGCCGAGGGCTGGGACGCCTTCGGTGGCCCCGATGCGGCGCCCGAAGAATTCAGCGCGCTTCAAAAGGCCATCAGTTTTAGCATGACGAGTTTTTGGACCACCGGCGGTATTCGCGGGGGGACCACCCGCACGGCCACCTATTATCCACGCGGGTTCAATATGGGCATGAAGCGTTCCGTTTTTGAGTCTGTGGGCGGATATGACGTCCACTTCAAAACGGGGGAGGACGTCGACCTGAGTATTCGCATCCAGCAGGCGGGCTTCCGAGTCGGCTTGATACCCAAGGCCGTGGTCTGGCACAAACGCCGGAGCACCCTGCCCCAATTCTTCAAGCAAGTCCGCCGATTTGGCGCCGCCCGATGGGCCCTCGCCCAGCGCCATCCCGGCCAACTCAAGGTGACCCACCTCTTCCCAGTTTTCCTGACGCTTGGGACCTTGTTTTCCAT
>DNWN01000091.1:16074-16259 GCA_003507115.1 Cryomorphaceae bacterium
GGTCCTGGCAGGTGCCCAGTACCGGTCGCCCCGCATTGGCTTCCTCGCCGTGGCGAGCACGGTCGCTATGATGAGCGGCTACGCATTTGGCTTTCTAGAGGCCTTACTGGGGGGGGGCTTGCACAAAAAGCGCGGCTGAGTTCCATTGCCTACCTTTAGATCATGAAACTCTACGTCGTTCACGG
>DNWN01000090.1:0-662 GCA_003507115.1 Cryomorphaceae bacterium
GCCCGAGCATTTTCAGTATTCATGTTGACAAAGATATAGTTAAAATTTAGTACTATGCAACACACAGTACCGAATACTCATCAAATGACTCGTTTACTAACTATTTTTTTGCACCGCGAAGTATAAGAGTTACCCTCGTTTAATTTTGTTTTCATGCTAACACCCTTCAACTTCCAGCGCTGGCTCGAAGAACACCGACATGAACTTGTCCCACCTGTAGGAAACAAGAATCTCAGCCCCGATTCGGAGGACTATATCGTCATGGTGGTCGCTGGCCCGAATGCCCGCAAAGACTACCACTACAACGAGACAGATGAATTCTTTTTTCAGCTCGAGGGCCGCATTACGGTCCGCACTCAAGTGGACGGCCGCGTGGTCGACCACCTCCTCGAAGCCGGAGATATGTTCCTCTGCCCTGCCAAAACGCCGCACTCGCCCATTCGCGAAGCCGGAAGCATTGGATTGGTGATTGAGCGCAAACGGGCGGGCAAAGGATTCACCGATGGACTGATGTGGTTTTGCGACGACTGTAACCACCCCCTGCACGCCGCGTACTTTGAATTAAAGAACATTGAAACGGACTTCCTTCCGCACTTTCAAACCTATTACAATGATGCCCAGCTGCGCACCTGCGCCAAGTGCGGCACCACGATGGACACTGA
>DNWN01000090.1:736-4071 GCA_003507115.1 Cryomorphaceae bacterium
ACCTCCATGCTTAAAAAGCTGAAGTCCAAAGGGCTGGTTAACTACAAAAAATACGGGCACATCAGCCTGACGCCCCTAGGTGAGCGCATTGCCATTTCCTTGTTGCGTCGCCACCGTATGTGGGAAGTCTTCCTGTCCAAAACCCTAGGGTTTGACTGGAATGAAGTCCATGAGATTGCGGAACAATTGGAGCATGTTCGCAGTGAAAAACTCATTGAGAAATTGGATGAATTCCTCGGATTCCCCAAACTCGACCCGCACGGCGACCCCATTCCGTCCGTAGATCTCTTGATGCCCGACTATGAGGGCCATCCATTGACCCGCGTTCGCACCGGCCAACATTGCCGACTGGTCTCCGTCACGGATGATTCATCCGAAATCCTGAGTCAGTTAGGCGCACTAAACATTCGTTTAGAGGCCGAAATGGATATCCTCGGCCCCGGAGCCCCAGAGGGGTCCATTGTGGTCCGCCACAACGGAAAAGTCAGCCTCATCCGGGAGGACTTGGCCAAGCGTTTGTATGTAATCTAGGCGGGAATTACGCCGGGCCATTCAACCAGGTGAGGGCATTTTGGCCCAAAACCTTCGCTTTTTTCTCCCCGGTCCAGTCCATGGATTGAATGAGTTTCCCGGGTTCCAATTCCCCGAGGGGGAACGGGTAGTCGCTGCCCAGGGCAATCTTGTCTTCTCCCATCATGTCCGTAATGAAGTCCAAGGCTTTGGGGTCATGGACCAAGCTGTCGAGCCAAAATTTCCCCACATACGACGCAGGCGGTACCGGGTTGTCCACGGCACACAAGTCGGGTCGCACATCAAATCCATGCTGAATGCGGCCCAAGGTCGCCGGAAAGCTCCCGCCGCCATGGGCAATCGCTACCCGCAACCCGGGTAGCCGCTCCAGCACGCCCCCAAAGATTAAGGAGCACAAGGCTCGAGAGGATTCGGCCGGCATTCCGACCAGCCAGGGCAACCAATATTTGGGCATGGTTGGAGTCCCCATCATATCCCAAGGGTGGACAAATACAGCCATGCCCAAGCGCTCGCAGGCCTGGAAAACCGAGAAGAGTTCGGGCGCGTCTAAATTCCAATCATTGATGTGGCTGCCTATCTGGATTCCCTTCAAGCCAATGGCCTTACAGCGCTCCAACTCTTGAATCGAACGGTCCGGGTCTTGCATCGGAAGCGTGCCCAGGCCTTCAAAGCGGCCAGGATAGCGCTGCACGATGTCTGCGATGTGGTCATTTAAAAATCGAGCGACCTCCAAGGCGTCTTTGGCCGGCGCCCAATAGCTAAACATGACCGGCACGGTGGACAGCACCTGCATGTGCACCCCATGTTCCGCGCATTCACCAAGGCGCACCTCGGGGTCCCAGCAATTCGCTTGGATTTCTCGGAAAAACTGATCGTCCTTCATCATCCGTGCGCACCCCAGGCAGTGATGGTCCAAGTGGATAAAGCCCCCGTAGCCAAAGCGTTGCGCAAAGGGGGGAATGTGCTCTGGGAGAATATGCGTGTGGATGTCTACCACCAGGGGCTGGGAATGCATAGATCGAGGAATCGAGGGTCTTGAGCGAAGATAGGGAAGCGCTACCTTTGTCCCTTGATTTCCAACTGATGAGCGACGCCATCCACCACGAATGCGGAATTGCCCTACTACGGCTCCGCAAACCCCTAGGGCACTACCTGGAAAAGCACGGGACGGCCTTGTACGGCCTGAACAAAATGGTGCTCATGATGGAAAAACAGCACAACCGAGGCCAAGATGGTGCCGGATTAGCTGGGGTCAAGTTGGACATGGCCCCGGGCCAGCGCTACATCTCCCGCTACCGCTCCGTGGAAGCGAAACCCATGCAGGACATTTTTCACCGCATCCAAACGCGCATCAACACGATGGTCGACGGCAAGCCCGAGCGCCTCAAAGATGTGCAGTGGGTGAAGGAGAACTTGGCCTTTGCCTGTGAGGTTTACCTCGGGCACTTGCGCTACGGCACTTTCGGAGGGAATTCCATCGAAGCCTGCCATCCCTTTTTGCGCCAAAGCAACTGGATGAGTCGCAACTTGATTGTGGCTGGAAACTTTAACATGACCAACGTCAAGGAGCTCGTCGACGAACTGGTCTCCCTAGGGCAGCACCCCAAGGAGCGCGCCGACACGGTGACCGTCATGGAAAAAATTGGGCACTTCCTGGACAAGGAGAATGAGCGCCTTCACAAAGAAGCGAAGGAGGTTTACGGCTTGACCAAGCCTGAGCGCAGCGTATATCAAATGAACAATCTCCAGCTCCCTCGAGTATTGAGCAAAGCGGCGGCCCCCTGGGACGGCGGGTATGCCATGGGAGGCATGGTGGGCCAAGGAGACGCCTTCTTGCTGCGCGATCCCAACGGTATCCGGCCCGCCTACTACTATGTGGACGATGAGGTGGCGGTGGTGGCCTCCGAGCGGCCTGTCATTCAGACTGCTTTTGGGGTAGCCTTCGAAGACGTGCACGAAGTGCCTCCAGGCCACATGATTTGGATTCGTCGCAATGGGGACGTTTCTATCGAAAAGGTGCTCGAACCCAAAGAGCGCCTCGCGTGCTCCTTTGAGCGCATCTATTTTTCGCGTGGAAATGATGGAGCGATCTACCATGAGCGTCTCGAATTGGGCCGCCGATTGGCCGATCGCGTGTTGGATGCCGCGGACCGAAATTTTGACGACACCGTCTTCAGCTTCATCCCCAACACGGCCGAAATTTCCTTCTACGGCCTCCTCAAAGGCGTAGAAGATGCCCTGAATGAGCGCAAGATCGAGCAAGTCAAGGCCTTGGGTTCCGACTACAGCGCGGACGACCTCCGCCACATTCTCACGCGTCGCCCACGCCTCGAAAAAATTGCCTGGAAAGACGTCAAGCTGCGCACCTTTATCACGGAAGATGCCGGACGCGAGGACATGGTTTCCCACGTCTACGACAGCACCTATCACGTCATTACCCCCAAGGACACCGTGGTGGCCGTCGACGACAGCATTGTGCGCGGAACCACCCTAAAGCAGAGCATTTTGAAGATGCTCGACCGATTGGGGCCCAAGCGCATCATCATCGTTTCCTCTGCCCCCCAGATCCGCTACCCCGATTGCTATGGCATCGACATGGCGAAGATGGGGGATTTTGCCGCTTTCCGTGCCGCTGTGTCCCTCTTGGAAGAGCGCGGTTTGTGGCATGTTTTAACGGACGCTCTAGTTGCCGCGAAGGCCGAACTCGAGAAACCCATGGAGGAACAGATAAATGCTGCGAAGGCCGTGTATGCGCCCTTTACGGCGGAGGAAATTTCGGACCGGATTGCCCAAATGCTCACCCC
>DNWN01000090.1:4102-4267 GCA_003507115.1 Cryomorphaceae bacterium
ATCGAAGACCTGCATGCCTCCTGCCCCGAAAACCTCGGCGACTGGTACTTCACCGGCAACTATCCTACCCCAGGTGGCACACGCGTCGCCAACCGCGCCTTCGTGAACTACATGGAGGGCAGTAGTGCGCGGGCGTACTAAGGCTTGAGGGCTTGAGGGCTTGAG
>DNWN01000085.1 GCA_003507115.1 Cryomorphaceae bacterium
CACGACATCGGCAAGAACATCGTGAGTGTGGTGCTGCAATGCAACAATTATGAAGTGATTGATCTCGGCGTCATGGTGCCACCGCAGAAAATTTTGGATGCCGCACTCGAACATGGCGTCGATGCCATCGGGTTGAGTGGACTCATCACGCCCTCCTTGGATGAAATGGTCTTCCTCGCTTCCGAAATGAAGCGCCAAGGCATCTCTTTGCCCTTGCTCATTGGTGGAGCCACGACCTCCCGGGCGCATACGGCGGTGAAAATTCAACCGGTGCTCGACAGTCCGGTGGTTCACGTCAATGATGCCTCGCGCTCCGTCCCCGTAGTGCAGCGCCTCCTAGGCGAACAAGGCGCTGACTTTGCCGCGGAAATTCGGTCCGACTACGACCGCCTCGCCGAGCAGTATGCGAACCGAAGCAGCCAGCGCAATTTTATGCCCATGGATGCCGCGCGCGCCAACCGCTACCGCCCGGATTTCTCACGAAAGCCGGCGCGTCCTGCCCAGCTCGGGGTCTTCACCTTGGATGATTATCCCCTGGAGAAATTGGTACCCTACATCGACTGGACGCCCTTCTTCATGGCCTGGGACTTGCACGGCAAGTACCCCCGAATCCTGGAAGATGAGGTCGTTGGGGCACAGGCCAAAATCTTGTTGGCGGATGCCCAAGCGATGCTCACGCAGGCCGTGTCTGAAGGCTGGCTCACCGCCAAAGGGGTCTACGGATTCTTTGAAGCCCAGCAAAAAGGGGATGACATCGAAGTGCGCGACGCCCAAGGCGAATCCCACCGCTTTTTGACTCTACGTCAGCAAGGGCAGAAAAAAGAGGGGCTGCCCTACTTGGCTCTGTCCGACTTTATTGATCCGGCGGGCGAGGATTATTTGGGCTTATTTGCCGTCACCACGGGCCACGGGTTGGACGAGCGGGTCGCCGCCTACGAAGCGGCCCAAGATGACTACAGTGCCCTGATGCTCAAGGCCCTCGCGGACCGCTTGGCGGAAGCCTTTGCCGAACATCTGCACGAGCGCGTGCGCCGTGAATTTTGGGGCTACGCCGCGGAAGAAACCCTCACCAACGAAGATTTAATTGCGGAATCCTACCAAGGCATTCGGCCCGCGCCGGGCTATCCGGCCTGCCCTGACCACCTGGAAAAAGACCTGCTCTTCCGCCTCTTGGACGTGGAGGCCCGCGCGGGAATTCAGCTCACAGAGCACAAAGCCATGTACCCCACGGCGGCGGTGAGTGGCTACTACTTTGCACACCCTGAGGCCAAATATTTTGGTTTGGCCAAAATCGATACCGACCAATTGACCGACTACGCTGGGCGCCGCGGCATCTCCCAAGAGGACGCTGCGCGCTGGCTGAGCCCCTTACTCGACCTCTGAACCTATGAAAGTCACGGACCACATTACCGCTGCGAACGGAAAAACCCTGTTCAGCTTTGAAATTCTCCCCCCGTTGAAGGGAACGCGCATTGATGAATTGTTCGGCACCATCGAACGCTTGATGGCCTTTGGCCCCAAGTTCATTGACGTGACCAGCCACCGCGAAGAATTCATCTACAAAAAGCGTGAGAACGGCCTCCTGGAGAAGGTGCACACTCGCAAGCGTCCAGGAACAGTGGGCATTTGTGCGGCCATTCAAAACCAGTTCAAAATCGACACGGTTCCCCACGTCATCTGCGGTGGATTTAGCCGGGAAGAGACGGAATACGCCCTCATCGACCTGCACTACTTGGGTATTGACAACGTGTTGGTGCTCCGCGGCGACGCCCTCAAAGCCGAAGGCGCCTTCAAGCCCGAACCCCATGGCCACACCTATGCCATTGATCTACTCAAGCAGGTGTCGGACCTCAACAAAGGCCATTACCTCCACGACGAGGTAGAAAACTCCAATCCGAGCAATTTCTGCATCGGCGTGGCGGGCTACCCCGAAAAGCACTTTGAAGCCCCGTCGCTCAATACGGACATCAAGTACCTCAAAGCCAAAGTTGATGCCGGCGCAGAATATGTGGTGACACAAATGTTCTTCGATAACCAGCACTACTTTGATTTCGTGGCTAAGTGCCGAAAAGCCAACATTCACGTGCCCATTATCCCGGGCTTAAAGCCGATTGCCACCGCTTCCCAGCTCACGACCATTCCCCGCAATTTCCACCTCAACCTTCCCGATGACTTGGTGGAAGCAGTGGAAGCGGCGAAAACGCCTGCGGCGGTCAAAGAGGTTGGTATTCAGTGGTGCATTACGCAATCCAAGGAACTCATGGCCAAAGGGGCTCCCGTCCTGCATTATTATACCATGGGCAAGGCGGATGCCACGGAGAAAATTGCGTCGGCCCTGTTTTAATTGGGGCTCCAGTTTTGGGTCGGGGCAGGTCTTTTCGCGGACCAAAAATGAACCGCACCTGTTTTTTCCGGTTGCATAGGTCTTACCTTCGTCGCCATGTCAGAAATCCCATTCCGCGCCCCGCGCTTTGCGCCCAAAGCAGGCCAGCCCTTCTACCAAGAGCTCACCAAGCGGGTGAATGCCCACTTTGCTCAAAACAATTTGAGCCCCAAAGGCAACGCTAAACTGTACGTAAAGACCGGTGTGTTAATCGGTGGATTTTTAGCGGCATATCTCGGATTGGTCTTGGCTGCTCCCGGCTTTGAGGTAGCTTGGATGTTATGGCTCGCCCTGGGCTTGCTCACCGCAGCGATTGGATTTAACATCATGCACGATGGAGCGCACGGAAGCTTTTCAAAGCACAACTGGCTCAACGAAATGGCAGGCCACAGTGTCAACTTTTTGGGGGCCAGCATCCTCATGTGGAAGACCAAGCACAATACGGTGCACCACACCTTCACGAACATTGAAGGGGTAGACGATGACATCGATGCGGGCGCCATGTTGCGCATGGCTCCAAGCCAAGAGCGTCGCGGATTCCATCGCTTCCAGCACCTCTACTTCTCCGCGCTATACGCCCTGCTCTACATCTATTGGATCGTGTACACGGACTACAAGAAATATTTCACTGGCAAGGTGGGCAATGTGCCCATTCCGGCGCTGACTCGTTTTCAACATATCAGCTTCTGGGCTTGGAAGGCCTTGCATCTGGGTTTATTTGTAGGCTTACCCATGTGGAAACTCGGATTTTTGCCCTGGTTTGGGGGCTTCATGCTCATGGGCATGTCCGCAGGCTTCGTTTTGTCCATTGTCTTTCAATTGGCCCATGTGGTGACGGAAGCGTCCTTCACCCCCTATGTGCACGGAGAGAACTTAGAAACGGAAGAAGAGTGGGCTATCTACCAGATTAAGACCACGGCCAACTTCGCCACGAAGAGCCGTTTTCTCACGTGGTTTTTGGGTGGTCTGAATTACCAAGTGGAGCACCACCTATTCCCTCGGATTAGCCATGTGCACTATCCGGATTTGGCCAAAATTGTGAAGGAAACTTGTCATGAGTTCAATGTGACGTACACCGAATTCAAAACCTTCGCCAGCGCCGTCCGTTCACACGTCCAACATCTTCGGATGATGGGTCAACTGGCCTAAGTCTTCTGCGCGAAAACGACCGGAAGTTTGAGGGTGTTAGGCGTGACGCCAAGCATTGACGGCACGCAGCATTAAGCTCAGGATGTAAATCAACAGTCCGTACAGGGTAGGAGTGAGGCTAACCTTGAGGCCTCCTGCGAGTATACCTTGTGAGGCGATAAACCCTTGTGTTTCCTCAAAGCTTTCCAGCACAGTGGACGCGTCATAGAGCCCTAGCAATTGGCCTAAAATGCCTGTAGCTAAGGCCAAAAGTCCCAGTTCTTTCAACGGTCCCCCTTTCCAAAACGTCCATAAAACGCCCAGTAATAAGAAGGTTAGAATGCTCATGAATAGTGGGCCGCCTTGGTAAAAAAGATCCATCATGGTAGAGGGGAGTTTGGGGGTTAGGGTAGTCGGAAGTTAGGTCGTAGAAATGAACTATTTCTTCCGGGATGATATGGCTGAAAATGGAAGCCTCGCTCTCTAGCCACCTAGCCACCTAGCCCTCTAGCTACCTCGCTTTCTAGCCACCTAGCCCTCCAGCCCTCTAGCCACCTAGCCCTCTAGCCACCTAGCCCTCCAGCCCTCCAGCCCTCCGGCCACAGCGCGAAGCGCGAGCCCTCTAGCCCCCAACCCCCCAAGCCACTCTGGCGTTTGCCTTCTGAGGCCATCACGGTAGGGCCCTGGACTTTTTCTGGACTCTATGGGGCCACGTTTAACCAAACCCTCTTGCGACAATGGAATGCAGGGGGGCAGAATTCCTTGAATACGGGATTTATCCTGCGCCAATCTGCCGACTATTCGCGGGATAAATGGTCGGCGACCCACCTGTTGGATGCGGCATACGGCCTGAACTTCCAAGAGGGCATCGTTCGAAAAATGGACGATAAACTCGAATACAACCTCCGGGTGGACCATTTGATTTCCGGACAGCCCCTGTGGAAGCTTTCAGGGTTTGGAAGCCTTAAATCCCAATGGTACAAGGGTTTTGCCAAGCCGGACGACCCGGATACGGCCTATGTATCGCGCTTTTTAGCGCCCGGATATGCGTTAGCTGGGCTGGGACTGACCCACAAGGACGACTTTGTAGAATTCTATTTTTCGCCTGTCACCGCCAAATACACGGTGGTCCTGGACCCCCGCCTCCAAGCGCAGGGCCTATTTGGCCTCAGTCCTGGACAGGCTCTTCGGCAGGAAATGGGGGCCTACATGAACATGCGATTCAAACGCAATTTTCCGAATAAACTTGCAGTGGATCTGCGGACTAACCTCTTTGGAAACTATCTAGCTACTCCCTTTTCCATTGATGTGGATGCCGACATCCTCTTGGTGTACAAGGCCACGAACTACTTGAGCATTACGCTCCGAACCCAAGGTATCTTTGACCGCGATATCGCCGTTCGAGATAGCAACGGGGACGGAAAGGTGGACGCGCCGGGCATACAGCTCAAACAATTGTCTGGGGTCGGTTTGACCTATAACTTCGGCAGCATCAAATGAGTAAAAACATACATCCGTCATTATTGCAGGCGTATCGACTCATGGCCACGTCCGTAGCCATGACGGAACTCTTTGAAGCCCAGCGTGAAATCACCCAGACCTATGTCCACGCCACCTCGCGCGGGCACGAGGCCATTCAGCTTGCCTGCAGCCTGCAGTTGAAGCCTGTCGACTTTCTCTACCCCTATTACCGCGACGATGCCATGCTTTTAGGCATTGGGATGCAGCCCTACGATTTGATGCTCCAGCTGTTGGCCAAGCGCGACGATCCCTTTTCAGGGGGCCGAACGTACTACAGCCATCCCTCTTTGCGCGACGACGACAAGCCCAAAATTCCTCACCAATCTTCTGCCACCGGGATGCAGGCCATTCCCGCTTCCGGAGCGGCCTTGGGGATTCAGTACCGCGAAAAACTCCAACTAACGGAAGAGTGGGGCGATGAAAAGCCGATTGTGGTGTGCTCCATTGGCGATGCGGCCATGACGGAAGGCGAAATTTCCGAAGCCCTTCACATGGCGGCCCTCAAGCAAACGCCCTTATTGATGCTCGTTCAAGACAATGGCTGGGACATCTCTGCCACGGTCGCCGAAACCCGTTCAGGCAATGCCGCCGACTATGCCAAAGGATTCAAAGGCCTAAATGTGGTCCAAGTGGACGGAAGCGACTTTAGTGCCTGCTACCACGCGATGCGTGAAGTCCTTAAGAACATGCGCAAAACGCGTCAGCCCTACTTGGTGCACGCCAAAGTTCCCTTGCTGAATCACCACACGTCTGGGGTGCGTATGGAATGGTACCGCGACGACTTAGACGAGCACGCCACCCGAGACCCCTTTCCGAAGTTGCGCGCTTTCCTGCTCGAGCAGGGCGTCAAGTCCGGAGAGCTCGACCAGATAGACGCGGAGGCGAAGGCCTTGGTGCAGTCCGATTTTGAGCGGGCTCTTGCCGCGGAGGATCCCCGCCCCGAAGATCTCTTCACCTTCCGCTATGCCGAAACGCCCATCACCGAGGAGCGCGGAGAGCGGGAGCCCAAGGACCGCGAAAAAACCGTCATGGTGGATAGCGCTCTCTTTGCAATCCGAGAAATCATGAGCGCCCATCCGGAAGCGCTCTTATATGGCCAGGATGTGGGACGTCGACTCGGGGGTGTCTTCCGCGAAGCCGCCACCTTGGCCCAGCAGTTCGGTGATGACCGCGTCTTCAATACCCCCATCCAAGAGGCCTTTATCATCGGCAGCACGGTGGGCATGTCAGCCGTGGGCTTGAAGCCCTTTGTGGAAGTCCAGTTTGCGGACTACATCTGGCCCGGCCTCAACCAGCTGTTTACCGAGCTCTCGCGCTCGTTTTACCTCACCAATGGCAAATGGCCCGCGAGCGCGGTGATTCGCGTTCCTATCGGCGCCTATGGCTCTGGGGGCCCCTACCATAGCTCCAGCGTGGAGTCGGTGTTGACGAACATTCGGGGCATCAAAGTGGCCTACCCCTCTACGGGAGCGGATCTCAAGGGTCTTATGAAGGCCGCCTATGCCGACCCAAACCCCGTTGTCATGCTTGAGCATAAGGGCTTGTATTGGTCCAAAATTCCCGGCACCGAAGGCGCCAAGACCATTGAGCCCGATGAAGACTACGTGATTCCCTTTGGCAAAGGGCGCATCGCCCAAGCTGCGGAACCCGCTATGGATTCTTCCAGCCTCTGCGTCGTGACGTATGGCCGCGGGGTTTACTGGGCGGCTGAGGCCGCGAAACCCTTTGCGGATCGCGTCGAAATCATCGACCTGCGCACCCTCTTACCCTGGGATGAATCCCTTGTTATGGAGCGCGTCAAAGCGCATCACCGTGCCCTGGTCCTCACGGAGGAACCGACCACTAATACGTTTGCACAAGCGGTTGCGGGTAAAATTCAGTCTGAATGTTTCCGCGCTCTCGACGCCCCTGTCCGCGTCGTGGGCTCCGAGGACACCCCAGCCATCCCGCTCAATAAAACGCTGGAAGCTGCTCTTCTCCCAAATGCCGACAAAGTCCGCGCGGCGATGGAGGAAGTATTGAACTTTTAGCTAGGTGGCTCGGGCTTCGCCCTCGCGCTAGGTAGCTAGAAAGCACGCGCTTCGCGCTGAAGCCCTTTCGCTTAAACGTTTCATCTCTTTTACCCTCAAATTGTGGTGTGGACCTTCGCCGCGCGCCGGGACTTTCCGTTGTTTTGCCAAGCCCTAGCCCTCTAGCCAAGCACCATCTCCGGAATCTCGCCCTCCACGACCAAACGGCCAGCGGTTTTGGCGACGATTTCTTCGACGGTGACGCCGGGGGCGCGTTCGAGGAGGATGAAGCCACGCTCCGGGTCAACTTCGAGGACAGCGAGGTCCGTGACGATTTTTTTGACGCAGCCTACGCCTGTGAGGGGCAGGGTGCAGGCAGGAAGGACTTTGGATTCGCCGGCGCGGTTGGTGTGCTGCATGGCGACGATGATGTTTTCGGCGCTGGCGACCAGATCCATGGCGCCGCCCATGCCTTTGACCATCTTGCCTGGGATTTTCCAGTTGGCAATATCGCCGCGGTCGGAAACCTCCATGGCGCCGAGAACGGTAAGTTGGACTTTCTGGGCGCGAATCATCCCAAAGGAGGTGGCGCTATCGAAAAAGCTTGCGCCGGGCAAAGCGGTGATGGTTTGCTTGCCAGCATTAATGAGGTCGGCGTCTTCGTCCCCTTCCCACGGAAAAGGACCCATGCCGAGAATGCCGTTTTCGGACTGAAATTCAATATCGATGCCTTCTGGGATGTAGTTGGCGACCAAGGTGGGGATGCCAATGCCGAGGTTGACGTACCAGCCATCTCTGAGCTCTTGTGCAATGCGCTGGGCGATGCCGTTTTTATCGAGGGCCATAGGGGGAGGGATTAGGTGCGTGGACGGACCGTGCGCTGTTCAATGCGTTTTTCGAAGTGGGAGCCTTGGAAGATGCGGTGCACAAAGATGCCCGGGACATGAATGTTGTTGGGGTCTAGGGTGCCGGCCGGGACCAGTTCTTCGACTTCCGCGACCGTTATGCGGCCTGCCATGGCCATCATGGGGTTGAAATTTCGGGCCGTTCCCTTGAAAACGAGGTTGCCCGCTTCGTCGCCCTTCCAAGCCTTGACGAAGGCGAATTGCGCGTCGAAGGCGTGCTCCAAAATGTGGGGCTTGCCGTGGAAGATGCGTACCTCTTTGCCTTCTGCGACTTCGGTGCCGTAGCCGGCGGGGGTGTAGAAGGCGGGGATGCCGGCGCCGGCGGCGCGGCAACGCTCGGCGAGGGTGCCTTGGGGGATGAGTTCGACCTCGAGCTCGCCTGAAAGCATTTGGCGCTCGAATTCGTCGTTTTCGCCCACATAGGAGCTGATCATTTTACGCACTTGGCGCGTTTCCAGCAAGAGGCCTAGCCCAAAGCCGTCCACGCCAGCGTTATTGGAAATGCATGTGAGTCCGGTGACTCCCGAGGCGCGCACGGCAGCAATGGCGTTTTCAGGGATGCCGCAGAGGCCAAAGCCGCCAAACATGACGGTCATGCCGTCTTGGAGGCCTTCAATCGCGGCGGTCGCGTGGGGGACAACTTTTTGAATCATGAGGAGAGGCTTAGTTGTATTCAGACGCTTCTTCGCGGAGTTCCGCGCTTTCGGACAAATAGGTGGCGCAGTCTAAGGGAATGGTGATAGGGCCGGTAGGGCGATCAAACGCGTCGCGGCGAATGCCTAAGTCGGGATTGGCGTAGACGGATTTCATATAGAGCGCC
>DNWN01000156.1:0-2153 GCA_003507115.1 Cryomorphaceae bacterium
TTAAATAAAGTGGTGGACCTTCGCCGCGCGCCGGGACTCTCCGTTTTTTTGCCAAGCCCTCAAGCCCTAAAACTCCAGAATCATCCCAATCGTGGGGAGCGTTCGGCCCGTGTCGGAGCGAAGGAGTTGCATTTGGTAGCGGGTGGGGTCATTAGGATCCAGCAACGGCGCCTTGGTATCCGCATCACGCACCACGGTCAAATAGGGCATGAGCGGAATGTCGCCACTGGCCAAATTCTGCAAATCCAAGAACCAATTGAGGCTCCACCCTTTGTGGGAATAGGTTTTGTCCAGGCGGAAATCCAGCTGAGTAAAAGCGGCAAGGCGCTCACTGTTCACCTGCCCAAAGTCGAACACCCCGCGTTGCAGCACATCCCAGTTCGCCACGAGCGCGGAAGCGGATTCGTCAAAGGGTGTATACGGCGTGCCGGAGGAATAGCGCCACTTGAGGCCCCATTGCCAACCTTTTCCCCAGACCTTTCCAGACGTCAGACTGACCGTGTGTCGGCTGTCCCACACAGAGGGAGTCCAGTCGCCGGCAGCCGTTTGGAATTCACTGATGCCATAGTTGTAGGCGCCCATCCACCAATACTGGCCTTTGAGCTTTTGCTGCAGGAAGAGCTCAAAACCGCGGGCTCGACCCTGGGCCTCGGGAATGGAAGGTTGATCTCCTACCGCGACATAGGCGCCGATGGCGTTGGCGTAAGCGATTTGGTCGTTCACCAAGAAGGGGGCGTTGCGGTAGCGCTTGCTATACACCTCCATGCTGACGCGGTAGGTTTTGCCATTTTGGTACTCGACGCCCGCGCCGAGGTGGTCTGTCGTGGTGAAGCGCGTGAAGCGGCCATGGTTGGTCGCGCTGTTGGCCGCCAGGAGAATGCCGGCGGGCATCTGTTGGTAACGGCCCACGTGGCTGTTGGCCGTCCAATGCGAGCTAAGCTGGTATTTGTAGGAAGCCCGCGGCGAAAGTTGCGCCAGAGGATTCACCATGTTCAAATTGAAGTTGGAAGCGTCCATGCGCAGCCCCAGGTTCAAGGTCCCGCGCTGGTTGGCGGAATGCCGTGCATAGGCCCCAAAGAGGCCGCCCTGGGCGTAGCTCAGGGTGGTTTGCAGATTCGTCGTGTCCACGCCTGTGACACGGCCCTTGAGCGCCCACATATCAACCCCAATACCGACGGCCTCTAAACTGCCGCCGAGTGTGAGTTTACCCCGTTCGCCATCCCAAACACGTTCGTAGCGCAAACGGGTGCGGTCCTCGAAGGAGCGGTAGCGCAATTGGCGGTCCGATTCCTGACGCGTGTTGCCTACAAATTTGTCGGCATCGTTCGTGATTCGGTCGCGGCTTACCACGAGGGTTTTGACGCCATCTGGAACAAAGTGACGGTAGCGCGCGCCCAAGACTTCGGTGCTTTGCTCGCCCTCAGGGATGTAGCCCACATTGTATAGGAGGGCATCGCTCCCACGCCCTTCGCTGTACACGCGGTAGGAATCCCAACCGCCGACGCCCAGGATGGTTAAATCTTTCTGGCTTCCGAGGCGGGTGTAGAACTTAAATTGGGCATCTTGGTAGGTGGGCAGAACGGGAATGTTGAAAAGCTTGAAGTAGTGCTGCGAAAAGCTGTTTCGGGCCGAAACCATCAAGCCCGAACGCTCATTTAACGGCAGCTCTAGGGTAGCGCCCACGTCGGTCGCCCCCAAGGTCATCCGAACTCCGGGACGATCGCTTCGAGCTTGGCGCAAATCCAAATCCAAAGCACCTGAAAGCACGTTACTCATGCTCGAGGGGAAGGCCCCCGAATACAAGGCCGCCCCCTGGATGAAGTCCATACTGAGCAGGCTGACCGCCCCGCCGCTCGCGCCTTGAATGCTGAAGTGGTTGATCGTCGGGAGGTCGATCCCATCCATTCGGTAGGCGTTTTCGCTGGACGCCCCGCCGCGGATGGAAATGTTATAGCCAAAACTCGATTTGGGTAGAACGCCTGGAAAGCTTTGGATCGCTTTACTGATGTCTAAGGTGGCCCCGGGCATGCGCTGCATTTCGGACCAGTTGATGTTTTTGATCGAGAGGGGTGTTTCTTCTGTGGTTTGGAAGGCCTCGGCGCTGATGGCGACCTCTTCGAGGACTTGGTAGGGCCGCTCGACCTCAATGCGCA
>DNWN01000156.1:2223-5106 GCA_003507115.1 Cryomorphaceae bacterium
AAGGATCCGTGCTCGACCGTGATGCGGTAGCCCAATGCGGCTTCCATGGTCCCTTCAAAAATCACCTGACCGCGGAGTGCGGCGTTCTGGGCTAGCGCGGCGAACGGCGCTAAAACCAAAATAATAAATACCCGAATACGTTCTTTCACGGCGCGAAATTACCTCGCTATGCGTTCGGGAAATACCCCAAAAAAGAAAAAAATAGCCCTACTGATTGTATTGGTTCATGGCCGTTTGGGCGCCGGCCAAAACCCAGGTTTCGAGAAGCTTGATGGCGCGCTCGATACCAGGGGTGACGAACTCCATTTCACTGGCCTGCCAACGGCCCAAAACAAAGTCCACTTGATGGCCTTTGGGGAAGTGCTGGCCGATGCCAAAGCGCAAGCGCGCATAATTCTGGTGGCCGAGAACGGCTTGAATGTCATGGAGGCCATTGTGCCCGCCGTCGCTCCCTTGGGTTTTGAGACGCACGGTTCCGAGAGGGAGTGCGAGCTCGTCGACGAGGATGACCATATTTTCAAGAGGGACTTTCTCCTCCTCCATCCAATATCGCACGGCTTTGCCGCTGAGGTTCATGAAGGTGGTGGGCTTGATCAGAATGACAGTCCGGCCCTTGAGTTTTATCTGGGCCCGATCGCCATATCGGGCGGGGCTAAAAATAGACGTGGACGCCTGAGCCCAGGCGTCCACGATATCAAATCCAATGTTGTGGCGGGTGTGGGCATACTCCGGTCCGGGGTTGCCCAAGCCAATCACAAGGAATTTTTTCATTCAGCGGCTGCTTGGTTCGCCTCAGCACCTTCAACAGCTGCTTCCGCAGTTGCTTCAGCGCCTTCGGCAGCCTCTTCAGCTTCTTCCTCTTCAGAAACAGCCTTACGTGACATTTTGATCGTCACTACGACGGCGGCTTCGGCGTTCAACACCTCGAAGGGTTTTCCATCCTTCATATCGCTGACGCGAATGGATTGACCGATACGCAAGTCCGTGATGTCGTGCTCAATCACAGAAGGAAGGTCGTTGATATGCCCCTTAATTTTCAAAGAGCGAAGGACAGACTTCAATTTACCCCCGTTACGAACACCGCGTGCATTTCCCGTCATGACGACAGGTACTTCGATGGTCACAGGCTTGCCCTCGACCACTTCGATCAAGTCCATGTGCGTCAACTTGTCCGTCAAGGGATCAAATTGCATGTCTTGGATGACCGCTTGGATGGTTTTGCCGTCCAACTCGATGTGAGCGACCAACGCTTCAGAGGTATAGACCAATTCACGGAAGGCAAGGATCGGAGCGCTAAAGTGGATGGGCTCTTTTCCGCCGTAAATAACGCAGGGTACGTCACCTGCTGCGCGAACAGCTTTGGCAAACTTGCTGCCGAGTTCGGTGCGAACGGTTCCTTTAATCGTAACGGATTGCATGGGATGGAGTTTTCAGAGTTTACATTAAGAAGTGGCCGCTGATGGACTCATTGGAGTTCACTTTGTGCATCACTGCGGCAAAAAGGTTGGCGACGCTGAGGACGCGAATTTTTTCAGAAGTCGTCGCTTGGGGAATGGTGTCGGTAATGACCAATTCTTGCAAAGCGGACTGTTCGATGCGCTCGATGGCATTGCCCGACAAAACACCATGCGTGCAGTATGCCCGGACAGACTTGGCGCCCTGTTCCATGAGCATGTCAGCTGCCTTAGTCAAGGTGCCAGCGGTGTCGACCATATCGTCCAGGAGGATGACGTTGCGGCCAGCCACATCACCAATGACCGTCATTTTGTCGATGACATTGGCTTTTTTGCGCTGCTTGTAACAGATGACCACGTCGGCGCCTAGTTTATTTCCGTAGGCCGTGGCCCGCTTAGAACCCCCCATGTCGGGAGAAGCAATGGTCAAATCGTGCAATTTGAGGGCCTCGATGTCTGGTATAAATAGGGAGGATGAGTAGAGGTGATCGACGGGAACCTCGAAGAATCCTTGAATTTGGTCGGAATGCAAATCCATCGTCATGACCCGAGTAGCCCCAGCGGCTTCCAGTAAGTTGGTGACCAGTTTGGCCGTGATCGGTACGCGAGGTTGGTCCTTGCGATCTTGACGAGCATATCCAAAATAGGGAACGACCGCCGTGATGTGTCGAGCCGAAGCGCGCTTCGCCGCATCACACATCTGAAGCAACTCGAACAAATTCTCCGAAGAGGGCATGGTAGATTGAATCAAAAAGACCCGACTTCCCCGAACAGACTCCTCAAAAGAGGGAAGAAATTCCCCGTCCGAAAATCGAAGCACATTGACCCGCCCCATTGGCGCCCCGTAGGCCTCGGCAATAGCAGAAGCCAAGCCGTGTGTGGCTTGTCCAGCGAAAATTTTTGCGACAGGGTCCATTTTTTTACCAATTCGGGGGTGCAAATGTATGCAATTTGTATGTATGTTTGCCCTCCACAATTGCCCAGGTGGCGGAATTGGTAGACGCNNGTTCGATTCCCGCCCTGGGCACTTACTTTAACTGAGTGCTCGCAACCCCATGAACAAGCAGGAAAAATACGACCGAGCTTACCTTCGAATGGCTTCGGAGTG
The DNA here is from genome assembly GCA_003507115.1 of Cryomorphaceae bacterium. Classification (GTDB taxonomy): domain Bacteria; phylum Bacteroidota; class Bacteroidia; order Flavobacteriales; family Schleiferiaceae; genus TMED14. The sequence goes on from DNWN01000156.1 coordinate 4,786, forward strand.
GTCGCTGCTTTCCCATTGTGAGCGCCGTAAAGTCGGTGCGCTGATTGTGAAGGGTCGTATGATTATTTCAGATGGATACAATGGCACCCCTTCAGGTTTCGAGAATGTATGTGAGGATGACGAGGGCTTTACGAAGTGGTATGTCTTACACGCGGAAGCGAATGCCATATTAAAAGTGGCAGGATCCTCCCAAAGCTGCGAAGGCGCTACCCTGTATCTCACTATGTCTCCGTGCACGAATTGCAGTAAGCTCATTCACCAGGCAGGTATTAAGCGTGTAGTCTATGCTTCGGAATACAAGGATTTATCTGGCGTAGAATT
>DNWN01000156.1:5129-6481 GCA_003507115.1 Cryomorphaceae bacterium
GACGTGTGCTTAGTGGAGTTTGCATAAATAAAAAAGCCGCCCCAATTGGAGCGGCTTTAAAGAATCTGATTCTCTGAGCAAATTACTCAGCAGCAGCCTCTTCGCCTTCAGCAGCGACCTCTTCACCGCCTTCGGCAGCTTCTTCGGTAGCCTCTTCAGCAGCCTCCTCAGCGGGAGCCTCCTCGGCAACTACTTCTTCAGTTGTCTCTTCAACAGCTGCTTCCTCAGCGGCGTTGTTACAAGCAACAAAGGCAACCATGGCCAGTGCGCTCAGAAAAAAGCTTACTTTCTTCATAATAATTGGGTTTTTTTAGGTTGAGATCTCAAAATCTTGAATCAAAGGTAGATAAATATTACACCTACACAAATGGGCTGAAAAATATTTACACTTTCCTCAAAAGCGATTCCATGGAAGCAATCTCCTTGATAATCAGATGTAAGTCGTTGCGATGTACCCGCTTTTGCTCCATGCTATCTCGGTCCCGAATGGTGACCGTCCCGTCTTCCAAACTTTGGTGATCGATGGTGATGCACAATGGGGTGCCGATGGCGTCCTGGCGGCGGTAACGTTTTCCAATCGCGTCCTTCTCGTCAAAGGCCACTTGGAAGTCGAATTTGAGGTCGCGGTGAATGTCCTGTGCCAATTCGGGCAGGCCGTCCTTTTTCATCAGGGGAAGGATAGCCGCTTGCGTGGGAGCCAGGGCGTGGGGGAGGCGCAATACGGTGCGGCTGCTTCCGTCTGCCAAGGCCTCTTCTTCTAGGCTCTGGCTCAGCACGCTCAGGAACATGCGGTCCAAACCAATGGAGGTCTCCACGACATAGGGCGTGAAATTTTCATTCGTTTCTGGATCGAAGACCTGCTGTTTTTTGCCCGAGAATTCGGCGTGGCGCGATAGGTCAAAGTCGGTCCGGCTATGGATGCCTTCCATCTCTTTGAAGCCGAAGGGGAATTCAAATTCAATGTCGGCCGCCGCATTCGCATAGTGGGCCAACTTGTCGTGGTCGTGGTATCGATAGTGGGAGGCGTCAAAGCCTAGGGCCAAATGCCAGCGCAAACGGGCCTGTTTCCAGTGCTCGTACCATTCCATTTCGGTGCCCGGCTTCACAAAGAATTGCATTTCCATTTGCTCAAACTCCCGCATGCGGAAGATGAATTGCCGGGCGACAATTTCATTGCGGAAGGCTTTTCCAATTTGGGCGATTCCGAAAGGGATCTTCATGCGCCCCGTCTTGAATACGTTCAGGAAGTTGACAAAGATGCCCTGGGCGGTTTCGGGGCGGAGGTAGAGATCGCTTGCGCCCTCGGCGACCGATCCCATTTTCGTCGCGAACATCAAATTGAATTGACGCAC
>DNWN01000088.1 GCA_003507115.1 Cryomorphaceae bacterium
AACCACCATCACCATGTCGCTTTGGAATGTTTGGGCTCTCGTCGCGGTATACCGCAAAACGGGGATACGAACCTTGATTTTCTGGCGTTGAAATGAGCGTGTATCCAGATATTGCCATCATTGGTGTCGCCAAGGGCGGAACGACGGCCCTGGCGACGTGGTTTGAGGCCCATCCCGACGTGGCGGTCTCGCGCATCAAAGAACCCAACTTCTTCTGCACAGATATTCGTCCCGAATCCTTTTCCGAGGCCTATCGCCGCATGTCGCCCGCATTGCCAGACCGGTATTGGTCCGTGGAAACTTTGACGTCAGCCCACCAGGATTTTGTGCGCGATTCGGAACGCTACGCCCGGCTCTTTGACCATGCGGCCCCTGGTCAGCGCGCCCTGGAGGCTTCCACGAGCTACTTCTTCTCCGAGGCGGCTCCCGAGACACTTTTCGCCGCCAACCCTCAGGCCCACATCATCCTCCTACTGCGCCACCCCGTTGAACGCGCGTTCTCCCACTACCGCATGGCTCGGAAATACGGCATGGTCCAATCCGATTTCCTGACGGCCCTCGCGGAAGACGCCGCGCGGCCCGCAGTTTGGGGCCACTCCGAAAACTTCGTCCACCTCAGCCGCTACGCCGAATCCTTGCGACGCTGGCAAGCGCGTTGGCCGGCGCAGCAGTTGCACGTATACCGATACGAGGATTTCTTTGCGGAGGAGGCGGCGTCTTGGGCGCAACTCTGCCGCGACCTTGGGCTGTCAGAGCATCCCTTGCCTGCCCAAACCAAAATCTTCGAAGGCCAAGACCCCGCTTTCCCGGGACTCCAACGCTTTCTCACACAGCATCCGGTTGGGCGTGTCCTCAAAGCGCTCGTGCCTTCTGGGCTCAAGGGCGGCGTGAAAAAAGCCCTTACGACCACGGAGGCGCTAAGGCTGAGCGACGCAGACCGCAAAGACGCTTGGCGCTATTTCCGGGAGGATGTCGCGGAATGTGAGACCCTGTTAAACCGTCCGCTATCTTTGTGGACTTAAGACTGATCCCTATGGATGCTCAATCCCAAACCCTACTCCGATTTTTATATGAATGGCGCAAGCCCTTGCTTGCGGCACCGGTTATTGCGGGCATCGTGGCAGCTTTGGCCTCCATGCCCCTGTTTATTGACCCTTTGTATGAATCTATTGTAACGGTTTTCCCCGCGACGACGAATTCCCCTTCGAAAGCCCTCCTTCCCCAAAACTCCTATCAAGACGAAGATTTCTTGGAGTTTGGGGCCGAAGAGCAGGCGGAGCAGTTGATCCAAATCCTCTATTCTGACGTCATCTTCGATACCATTGTAGAGCGCTTTGACCTTATCCGGCACTATGACTTGGACACGACATCCAAAACTTTGCGTACCGACCTTTGGGAGGAATATTCCGATAAAATCAGTTTCCAACGAACCCAGTTCATGTCAGTGGAGATTCGGGTGCTCGATACGGACCCCCAATTAGCAGCCGACATCGCCAACGCTATTACGGACCTACTGGACCGAGCAAAGAGCCGGATTCAGCGCAGCCGCGCCCAAGTGGGTCTCAAGATTGTACAACGCGAGTATGATAAGATTCGTGAGGACATGGCCAGCATGGAGAACGAAATCAAGGGCCTTCGCAAAAAAGGGGTACACGAATATGAAGGCCAATCCATGGTAATTAGCGACCAGCTCGCCACGGCCATCGCAGAAGGGCGAAAACCCGCGGGCATTAAAGAATTGCGTAACACGCTGGATACCTTGGCAAAATATGGCGGCCGCTATGTCTCACTTCGAGATGAACTGCACCTCCGCAAAGAAGAAGAAGTCAAACTGCGTACGAAATTGGATCAAGTGCGTGTAGACGCCCAGGTTGTTTTACCGGCCACCCAACGCGTAAACGCTGCGCGTCCGGCCGACAAAAAGAAGTACCCCATTCGTTGGCTGATTTGTGCGGTTAGTGCCATGGCCGCCTTTGTTTCGACACTTATCGCCATCTTGCTTGCCAACACATGGAAGGATCTGCGCAGTCAACTTCCATCCTAAGCGGAAGATCCGGTCTTCTTTGGGGGGCCGTCCTTGCCATTGTGACAGGGGTGGCGGTCGCTACTGAAACCTATTTGGTTGCCGCCGTTCCCTTTGCTCTCTTGATGGTGATTTGGGCTTTTTACTCGTTGGAAAGCCTGCTTCTCTGTGTGGTGGCGATAACCCCTCTATCCATCACGCTCAAGGACCAAGGATTTAACGTTGGACTCAGTCTACCCTCCGAGCTTATTATGGCCGGGGTCACCCTCTTTCTTTTGCTGCGCTTTCTCCAGAACGGAAAACTTCCTATGCGCGTGTTTCGCCATCCGGTGGGCATGGCGATCTTGTTTCAGCTGAGTTGGATGGCCTTCACCATCTTGACATCTGAAATGCCGCTCGTGTCTTTCAAAGCATGGATATCGCGTATTTGGTTTGTGGTGCCGCTCTTCTTCGCCATGATCGAGGTCTTTCGAACCGAAAAATCGCGAGATTGGTTCTTCCCACTTTACGCGATTACCTTGGCCATCGCATCGCTCTACACGATGTATGTGCACAGCCAATATGGGTTTTCCAAGGAGACCTCTACGTGGGTGATGTTTCCGTTTTACAAAGAGCACACGGTATACGGAATGGCTTTGGCCTTTGTTCTGCCTTTTGCGGTGTATCGCGCCTTCCGAGCCCAGTCCTTACTTTCCCATGTCTTCTTTGGTGGGCTATTGGCCATTCTCACGGCCGCCATCATTCTCTCCTACACCCGAGCAGCCTGGTTGAGCTTGATTGCTGCGGCAGGCGTCTATGGGCTAATCCGTTTTCGCATTTCGTGGCGCATCTTTTTGGGCGGGATGCTGCTTGTTGGGGTGGGCCTGTGGGCGACGCAAGATGAGTGGGTACGCATTTTTACCAAAAACGACACGGTTTCCTCCGACAATTTTGGCGAGCACGTTCGCTCTGTCTCCAATATCTCCACCGATGCGTCTAACCTGGAGCGCATCAATCGATGGATGTCGGCCCTTCGCATGTTTGAAGCCCGTCCTCACACCGGATGGGGTGCAGGGACATACCAGTTTCAATATGCTCCTTTCCAGCATTCTTCGGAGATGACCATTATCTCCACCAACGAAGGAACCATGGGGAATGCTCATAGTGAATACATAGGCCCACTGGCGGAGCAGGGTTGGCCCGGCCTGATTGGGGTTCTCTTCTTTTTGTGGGCCGTTTTTCGGACCGGTTTTCGGGTAGTGCAACAGGAACCGCTTGGGCAGGACCGAAATTTGGCTATCATGGCTTTAATTGGATTGGTGTCGTACTATACGCACGGGGTTCTGAACAACTTCTTGGATTCAGATAAGGCCGCAGTTCTTGTTTGGGGCTCAGCGGCTTTACTGGTCTACTTCGACCTTCGACGTCATCCGGAATAACGGTCTGGATCGACCAAATGGTGGACTCGTTTCATTGGTGAAACGAAAAAATCCCTGTGAAACGAAAAAACCCTTGTTTATAAGTGTAATAAATACGCTTTCAATCCATCACGGACTGAATCCGCATTTTATGAATGAAAATTCTGTTTTTTCTAGCGCTATAAAGGGTTAACGGAAAAAAATCTTTGGTTAAATAATGTAAACTTTACATTACCTTGGTACTGTTTAACATTCTAATAACACCTAAATGAAACGCAGAGCAAATCTCTTTGCCCTTGTTGTGGCTACGTTTCTGTCCTTATCTGCCTTTGCGCAGAATGTGACAGGAGTGGTGTCAGACGCATCAACGGGCGAGCCTCTTCCTTCCGTATCCGTGAAGGAAAAAGGCACCAGCAATGCCGCGATCACCAATTTTGATGGTAAATACTCCATCAAAGCGGGTACGAACGCTGTATTGGTATTCTCTTCGATGGGATATGCATCCCAAGAAGTTTCTGTCACAGGCAGTACTTTAAACGTATCACTCGCTATCTCGGCCAGCAAGCTGGATGAGGTCGTTGTTACGGCTTTGGGTATTTCTCGTGAGAAGAAATCGGTCGGTTATGCCATCCAAGAAGTGGGCGGCGCCGAAATCAACAAAGTCAAGGACGCCAACTTTATGAGCTCCCTGTCCGGTAAAGTCGCGGGGGTAAACATCCGCCAATCCGGCACGATGGGTGGCTCGGCGAACGTAGTTGTGCGTGGTTACAAGTCTTTGACGGGTAACAACCAAGCTTTGTTTGTGGTTGATGGTATCCCCATCTCCAATCAAATCACCAACACAGGCAGCCAGCAAACAGGTCGCGGTGGATATGACTACGGTAACGCAGCCATGGATATCAACCCTGAGGACATCGACAAGGTGTCTGTTTTGAAAGGTGCTGCGGCAACTGCGCTGTATGGTGCACGCGCGGCAAACGGCGTTATCCTGATCACTACCAAGAAAGGCACTAAGCGCAATGGCTTGGGCGTTTCCGTGACGTCTGGATACACGGTAGGTTCGGTTAACCCCGACACCTATGTGCGCTACCAAGACCGTTACGGTGCGGGGTATGGACAGTACTATGGTCCTGATACGATTGCCGGTTACTTTACGAATGCGTATATGGTGGCCTACGACGTAGACGGTGATGGTATCGATGATCCATGTATTCCCACCACGGAAGATGCCTCCTTCGGTTTGGCGTTTGATCCCAACCTTATGGTTTACACATGGGAGTCTTTGTACCCCGAATTGTCTACTTACGGTCAGAAGTCTGCCCACGTAGCGGGTGCTAACAATCCTTTAAACTTCTTTGAGCAGAGTGCTACAATGAATAATTCTGTAGCGATTGATGGAGGAAATGACAATGGATCTTTCCGCTTGAGCGCTACGCAGTTCTCTACGAAGGGTATTGTTCCCGGCTCGAGCTTGAAGCGTAACAACTTCTCTTTCTCAGGCAACTTGAAGGCGAGCGATCGTTTGACGGTGTCTACCACCGCCCAATTTATCCAACAGGCTGGACGTGGCCGTTACGGCACGGGCTATGATTCGCGCAACCCCAACCAGTCGTTCCGTCAGTGGTTCAACGTGGGTGTGGATATGGCCAAGCAAAAAGAAGCCTACGACTTGACGGGCAAAAACATCACCTGGAACCCCTTCGGTTACGGATATGGAGATGATGCAATGAGACCTATTTACTTTGACAATCCGTACTTCTCTGTCTTGGAAAACTATCAAACGGATCAGCGTAACCGCTTGATCGGTAATATGATGGCAAACTACAAGATCAATGATTGGTTGGACTTCATGGGTCGTGCATCCATCGATACGTATTCTGAATTGCAGGAGGAGCGCACCGCTGTTGGATCTGTTGAGATTCCTGGCTATGTCCGCCGCAACCGCAATGTCACAGAAACCAACATCGATATGATTCTTAGCGCGAACAAGACGTTTGGTGCCAATGATGAATTTTCTTTCAATGGTCGTTTGGGTTCGAACGTTCGCCGCAACTCCGTAGAAGGAATTTCTGCTTCCACGAATGGTGGTTTGGTTGTTCCCGGTGTTTATGCCTTGAGCAACTCGGTGAACACCCCCAACGCTCCTGGTGAGACCGCGTATCAACTTGGCGTGAATGGTCTGTTTGCTGCTGTTTCAGTTGGATATAAGGACTTCTTGTATGTGGATGTAACTGGACGTCAAGACGTTTCTTCGACGTTGCCTTCTGCGAACAATAGCTTCTTCTACCCATCTGCCACCTTAGCTTTGGTATTCTCTGAGTTGATCGATGTCGATGCCATCAGCTTTGGTAAGTTCCGCGTGAACTACGCTGAGGTAGGTGCCGATGCCCCAGCTCAAGCCTTGGCTGATGCCTACAACATGGGTACTGCTTTCGGTAGCACCTCTTTGGCTTCAGCGCCAAGTACTTCGAACAACGCCAACTTGCTCCCCGAGAGCACCGTTTCTACGGAGGCTGGTTTGGAGATGATGTTCTTCAATAACCGTGTAGGTTTTGATGTGTCGGTCTACGACCAAACGTCATTCAATCAAATCATGCCTGCCAAAGTTTCTTCGGCTTCTGGTACGATCTTCAAGTATGTCAATGCGGGTGAGATCAACAACAAGGGTATCGAGTTGAGCTTGAACGCCACGCCTATTCAGGCTGGTGATTTCGAGTGGAACACGAACTTGAACTGGACCAAGAACACAAACATGGTAGTATCTCTGTTTGAAGGCGCTGAAAACTTGCAGTTGGCTAGCGTTCAAGGGGGTGTTACGATCGAGGCTCGTCCCGGTCAAGCCTATGGTGTGATTTACGGCACGACGCACGTTCGTGACGCGGAGGGACGCCCTGTAGTGTATGATATGCCTGCCCAATACGGTGGCGTTCGCTACCTCGTGGGTGACATGGACGTCATTGGCAACATCAACCCTGATTGGTATGCAGGATGGAATAACTCATTCCGCTTCAAGAACTGGACGGCTTCTGTTCTTCTTGACATGCAAATGGGTGGTAACTTCTTCTCCTTGGATACCTACTATGGCTATGCCACGGGTGTCTATGACTTCTCTGCGGGCGATAACGACTTGGGCAACCCTGTTCGTGACTTGGCCATCGATGGTGGAGGTTATAAAATCAACAACGTAGCGTACTGGGACGGCAGCACCGTAGACGGTGACGGAAATCCTTCTGATTTCGTTGTGGGTGATTACTACGCAGATATGCACTACTACGGCAATGCCTTGGGTTACGCCCGTAACGCACGTGAATACCACGTTTGGGACGCTTCTTTCATCAAGCTTCGCGAAGTGGCATTGAACTACTCTGTCCCTTCTAGCTACTTGGGCTCTACGGGCATCAAAGGCTTGGATGTTGCTTTGACCGGTCGCAACTTGGCCATCCTGTGGAAGAACAATCCTTACTCAGATCCTGAGGCTGGTTTGTCTGCAGGTAACGTTCAAGGTTACCAGTCTGGTGCATACCCTGCGGTACGCGAAGTAGGTGTGAACGTGAAATTGAAATTCTAATACTTAAGAAGCGATGAAAAAGATTTTTACTGCAGCAGCTGCTGCCCTCGTTATCGCCTCTTGTACTTCGGACTTGAGCTCTTTGAATGTGAATTCAAAGGCGCCCGAGCAAGTACCCGCAGGTGCCTTGATCGCCAACGCTACGGTGTCCTTGACGGACTATATGACTAGCGTGAACGTCAACTTGAACAACTTTATCCTATGGTCTCAGCATTGGACGCAGACGACCTACACGG
>DNWN01000071.1 GCA_003507115.1 Cryomorphaceae bacterium
GAAAATCGCCAGTTAGTGCGTGCTCTCACCCGGGGTGATGGAGAAAAAGGCGATGATGTATCCGTGAATATCCGGACCATCTCGTCCATTCCGCTCACCTTGCCCCTGGACGCCCCCCAAGAACTTGAGGTCCGTGGAGAAGTGGTCTACACCTTTGAAAAATTTGAAGCCCTGAATGCGCGCCGCGAGGCCGCTGGGCAGGACACCTTTGCCAACCCGCGCAATGCGGCCAGCGGCACGTTAAAAATGCAAGACTCGGCGGAAGTTGCCCGAAGGGGATTATCCGCATTCATCTATTCCGTGTACTCGGAGGATCGACAGTTCTCGAGCCATCGAGAAGCCTTGGAGGCTATCCGGGGATGGGGATTTCCGACGCCCTCTCGCTCAGATCGCTGGGTGGAGAGTTGTGCCAACGTGACCGAAATACACCATTTTCTATCTCATTGGGACATAGAGCGGCAGCACTTGCCCTTTGCTATCGATGGGGCCGTGATCAAAATTGAATCCACCGCCCTTCAACAGCGCTTGGGCAGTACGGCCAAATCCCCGCGATGGGCCATGGCCTACAAGTTTAACGCGGAGAAAGCCCTGACCCCCCTGCTCGACGTCGTGTATCAAGTGGGCAGGACGGGTGCGATCACTCCGGTCGCCGTGCTGGAGCCCGTATGGTTGTCTGGAACGGTAGTGAAGCGGGCGTCCATCCACAACGCCGACCAAATTGCCAAGCTGGATCTCCATCTGGGCGATATGGTTTCGGTTGAAAAAGGCGGAGAGATTATTCCGAAAATCACGGAAGTGGATCGGTCCAAACGACCGGCGGATGCCCAGTCCATCGTCTTTTTGAGTCATTGCCCTGATTGCGGAAGCACCCTGCAGCGCAGGGAAGGAGAGGCGCAACATTTCTGCCCGAACACGGACGGCTGTGCGCCTCAGATCAAGGGTCGTTTGGAGCACTTCGTCCACCGAAAGGCCATGGACATAGAAGGGATTGGGACCGAAACGGTGGATCAACTTGTCGACATGGGCTTGGTGCAATCTCCTGCCGACTTGTACGACCTGGGTTGGGAGCACTGGGCACGCCTGGATAAATTCAAAGACAAGTCCATTCAAAATGCCTTGGACGGCCTCAGGGCATCCAAAGCAGTGCCCTTCGAGCGAGTCCTCTTTGCCCTGGGAATTCGCCACGTGGGGGAAACGGTCGCCAAGAAGCTGGCGAAGCACTTTGGTAGTATTGAAACACTGTCCAGAGCTACCCCAGAGGTCCTTGAAAATGTGGGCGACATCGGCCCTATGATTGCGGCCAGCGTGGAGGACTTCTTCGCCGATCTCGCCCACCTTCAGGAAGTCGAACGTCTCCGGGCCCATGGACTGCAAATGACCTACCAGGCCGCGGAGGGCGCTTCGGACATTCTGGGGGGCAAAACCTTTGTCATTAGTGGTGTTTTCACGCACTTTACCCGCGATGGAATTAAGACGGCGGTCGAACAAAATGGAGGACGTATTGCGAGTTCTGTCAGCAGAAAAACCGACTTTCTTTTGGCGGGAGAAGGGGTGGGGCCGAGCAAGCGCACCAAGGCCGAAGCCCTCGGCGTAACTTGGCTCACCGAAGAAGAATTTAGAACATGGATTGGCTCTACCGAATAAGTGCCGGCTATCGAGCTCGGCAATGGAATAAGGCATCGCAACGCAGCGTGGTGCACCTCCCCTGGAAAGGGTGGGCGCAGTCGCGACGCATTGGAATCCTTTTTGATGCCCATGCCCACCGGGCCGATTTAGAAGCCCTCCGGGCGGTAGTTGCCCATCTAAAAACGGATCGACGGGCTGTCACCCTGTGTGGGTGGACCGGTCAGATGCGCCCCAAAAATGTGTTATACAACGGCCGACAGCTCATTTTCATTGACGACTTTACGTGGAGGGGCCAGCCCGAGAGTGGCAATGCACTCGAATTTATGCAGACGGAATTTGATGTCCTGATCTGCTTGCATCGCAGCCCCGGAACTCCATTGGATGAATTGGCCAGCCGAAGTCCCGCAGGTATTCGAATTGGGGGTGCAGGGAACCAAGACTTTTATGACCTTTGCATGCTGCCTGAAGGCAATGACTATTTGACGTATTTGGATTCACTCGGCGCCTGGCTGACCAAAATTGCCCCTTCTTCATGAAAAATTCTCCCCGCCACAATCCCTTTCAAGGCACGGGTGTTGCCTTGGTGACCCCCTTTGACGCTGCGGGCCATGTTGACTATGCCGGCCTTCGTTCGCTCGTAACGCATTGCATAGCAGGCGGTGTTGATTTCTTGGTGGCCTTGGGAACCACGGGCGAGTCAGCCACCTTGAGCTCCGCGGAAAAAGCCGCGGTCGTGGACAGTATTTTGGAGGTCAATGCGGGCCGATTGCCCGTAGTCTTGGGTGTCGGGGGCAATGACACCCGGGAAGTGGTCGCCGCCTTGAAATCCGTCCCCGCCGGCATCGATGGAATCCTTTCCGTCTCGCCGTACTACAACAAACCGAGTCAAGAGGGCATTTACCAACATTACTGCCAGGTGGCCGCTGCCACGGCCTTGCCGATCATTCTTTACAATGTCCCGGGCCGCACCTCCTCCAACGTGACCGCCTCGACCACGCTGCGCATTGCTCAGGACTGCCATAATGTGGTCGCGGTCAAAGAGGCGAGTGGCCACATGGAGCAAATCATGGCCATCCTGGATCAGGCTCCAGAAGGCTTCGAGGTGCTCTCGGGCGATGACAACCTGACCATGCCGATGATTGCATGCGGTGCGACGGGGGTTATCTCCGTCTCGGGCCAGGCGTTTCCGGCCATCTTTAGTCAAATGGTTCGAGATGCCCGCGCCCAAAACATGTCGGCTGCGCGAAAAGGACATTACGCCCTCTTCACCTTTACCCAGGACCTTTTCGCGGAAGGAAATCCGGCGGGAGTGAAGTCCGCCCTCGCCCATTTGGGTATTTGTGGACCGGCGGTTCGCCTTCCCCTGTGGGGCGTCAGTGAAGCCTTGGACGCCAAAATGGCCGCCCATGTCGCGCAACGGCGGTCCGGTATTTGAGTAGTCCTCCTCAACAATGCAACGTACCTTTGTCTTCATGCGAAACATCGCCTTTCTATTTCTTTCGGCCGTCCTTCTTGCGGGCTGTGGCGAATACCAAAAAGTCCTCAAGAGCGGAGATCCAGCCTTCAAATTCACCAAAGCGGTCGAATATTATGAGGCGGATCAATGCAACAAGGCCTACCCATTGTTCGATGAATTGATGTCGGCCTACCGTGGAACCACACGGGCCCAGGAGGTGTACAAGTATTACGCGCAGACCTTGTATTGCCAGAAAGATTACATCTTGGCGGGCTACCATTTTAAGCGTTTTTCTCAAACCTTTCCAAACCACGAATTTGCCGCAGAGGCCGCGTACCGGGCGGCGTATTGCTTCTACCTGGAAGCCCCCGTATCGAGCTTGGACCCGGCTTACACGTACAAGGCTATGGACGAGTTGCAGCTCTTCATCAACACCCACGAGGGAAGCCCCTACATCCCCGAAGCCAACGGCTACATCGATGAGTTGCGCGAACGCCTCGAGAAGAAAGCGTTTGACATTGCCAAAGGCTACCACCATCGCCAGTTGTATAGTTCTGCGGTGACCTCCTTGAACGTCATGCTTTCGGAATATCCGGATTCGCCCTACCGCGAGGAAGCTCTGATGCTGCGATTGGAATCTGCTTTTAAGTTGGCCGAAAACTCCATCCAAGACAAGGAAGCACAGCGCTATAAAGAAGCGGAAACGGCCTACCTGGAATTCATGGATGCCTACCCCGAAACCCCCTACTTGAGTCAGGCCAATGCCTTTTACTCAAAGATTCAGGCGTTTTTGCAAAAAGAATCGTAATTTTGCCCTCCTAATTACAGACCATGGACAAGAACCATCTTCAAGCCAGCAAAACTACCAAGACGTTAGATTTCAACGAATTGGATCAGAGCACCGGCAATATCTATGAAGCAATTTCTGTGATCTCTCGCCGCGCTGAGCAGATCAATGAAGGCATCCGCGCCGAGATCAACGAGAAATTAGAAGAGTTCACCACCTTCACGGACAGCTTGGAAGAGGTGTTCGAGAATCGTGAGCAAATCGAATTTTCAAAACAATACGAGGCGCTGCCCAAGCCCCACGCTATGGCCGTGCACGAGTGGTTGGATGGCAAAATTTACATGCGCTACCCAGACGCTGAGGAGACCCCTAATGCAT
>DNWN01000109.1 GCA_003507115.1 Cryomorphaceae bacterium
TCCTTGCGGGAATGTCAAGGCGACGCGAAACTCCTTTTTTCAGCAAATGTTTACCAGACATTTTAAAAAGTTTTCAACCATGACATCCGCGTCAATTCCCGCACAGGGCTTGGATTTAAATAAAATTTTAGGCTGAAGCGCCGCGCATCGAAAGGCAGTTATCAACAAGCTGATTTCGTGGGTGTTGAGGAATTTATTACTTTCATAATGAACCAAAACGCACTCAAACATGAACGAAATCATTCAGAAAGTCCTTGACCTTCCTGGTCAAATCGCTGGCCGAGTCCTGGGTAGCCGTGTCTCTGACACGCTCGATGGATTTGACAGTAGCAACGGTGTCCGGAGTTATTTCCAGACCATTTATTCTTGGCTTGCCCTAGGTATGTGCATCCTCATGGTATGGGGACTCATTAATGGTGCAGGAGATTATTTTGGATCTGCAGACACCATGGGTATGATTGCTAGCATTGTTACGTCACTTATCTGCTTAGTGGCTGCCTTTGCAATACCCAATGTTGTGCGTATGCGCGGTGACTCTTTTGCGGGAAACCACAGCAGCATGACTCACTTCCTTGCTCACGACGTGGTCAAAACCAACATCCGTTTGTTGGGAGAGCTTGGTGCTTTAGTCGTCGTGACCCAGGCCCTATGCATGGCCGTTGCCACGGTATTCAATACCAGTGTTTACGCGCCACTCGGCGGCGGGGAGTCCATCGCTAACATGTTCTGGGCGGCTCCATCTTGGTATTGGACTGAGGCGAGCGCTTTAATTCCTTTTGGAGTTCTAGACACGTTGGGCGCATCCTTCTCCATGGCTGATTGGAACGCTTCCATTTCTGGTAGCTGGTCATGGGACAGCATCATGGGCACATTGGGAATGTTAGTGAATGCCGTCATTCTTTTGGCCGTATTCCACATTGCCGCCGCTTTGTATGGAGTTTTGTACAATGCCGCAGCTTGGATTGTTGGCTGGGTCCAAAATCCGCATCTCCCCATCAAGAACAGCTAAGATTCTTAGAATTGACTGAAAGGGCTGCCCCAAGGGCGGCCCTTTTTTTTGGCTACCGTTTGAAAATCATCCAGGTGCGCCAAAGCGCATGGGGAATAGCGAAGAGAGAGAGGGCAACAAAAGCGGTCCGAATCAGGCGGGCATCCATTTCAATTTGGACAGGCATCCACAGATGATATAGGGCGGCAGCGCCAAACGTCGCAAAAGTGAGCGTCATGACGGGCACCCAATTGGCAGTCAGAACCTGGCGCAATTTAATTGCCGTCCGAAGCGAATGCCCCGCCACAAAGTAGACGACAAAAGCTTCGAGTGGATGGAGGATTCGGAAAACGATGACTAAAAGTCCCAACTCCAGGAAGGTTTGCAACACCCGCTCCCACGAGGACCAGTGCGTCGCCGCATGGCCAAAGAGCGTGAACAATCCAACGAACCACAAATTGAGGCCCCACGTAATGACTTTCGGCGCCAAGATGGCTGACCAATCAGCCCCGGAGACCATGAAAAAAAGCTCCAAGACTTCTTCGCGATAAAAAAGAGAGGGCAGCAAGACCACTAAGCTCCCCCGCACCACGGATTCATGCGCATGCAACCATGACCACTGCCGGGAAAGCGCATCTTCGGTTCCAAAATGCACAATACTAACGACCAAGAATAGCGCTAAGGTCCACCCCGGCCACATCAACCAAAAAAGCAAAAGCACCGCAATACCCACTCCATAGAAGAGCGCTGCCGCGAGATTCCACCGCGAGTTTTTGCCCAACAGATCTGTGGCGCCATGAGGCATCCCTACAGCCAAACCAATCAGTAAAATCCATGGGTTATTTCCTGCACCCGTATACCATGTCATCGCATGAAGCGCGGCCACCGATAAGGCCATCGGCAAAAAGTTGCTTTCACGGACTAGCTGCCGAACATCCACTATTTGCGTAATTCGATATCCATTCGGGTTGGAAGCGTGATATTCATGGCAGGATAATCGATGATGACATTGGAATGCCACAACTGCAATGTATCCGCATCATAGTCCACGATAAATTCGAGCGTGTCGGGATAGGCATAGAACCAGATTGTTTTTGATATGCTGTCATATGTCCAAATGCCATCCCCAAAATTCATGTAATGCAAGGGGACCATCCCTGCCAGCAGGTCCGCCGTGAAGTCGATACTATAATGAGCCAGTGCGGAGTCGTTGCGATCCTCAAAAGTGAACTCACCTGAAACGTCGTATGCCTCTCCTTGAAATTGAGCGGTCGTCGTCGTATCAAAGGGGTTAGGCATGTTGCCCTGGTAGGACACAGCGTGAACTTGCCATCCCTGCTTTAAGCGCGGCTCAAAAGGCCCGGTAGCCAAAGGAGGTAAGGGTTCTGGCTTGGGCTCTTTCACACATGCCGAAAAAGCCAATAAAACCAAAGAAGCTAGGATAGGGAGACCCAAAAATCGTTTACCCATTGATATCGATAAAGCGTTCGACGTCTTTGGTCAAGCCAAACACGACCAACTCGTCATTTTCCTCGATGATCACATTGGGCATAGGCACCCCTTTAATGTGCGGTTCCCCTTCGATTCGCTCAATCAAAGTGACAATATTGAGACGGTATTTGGGCAATAGTCCAATGTCCTCAATGGTCCGCCCAACAATATTTTTGGGCGCCGCAATCTCGACAATTTCATAGTTGTCCGGCAGCTGCACACACATGAGCATGGAGGGGTTCATCAAGCGCTCCGCGACGTTCTTTCCCACTTCCTCTTCTGGAGACAGGATTTCCGTCACTCCCAATTTCTCCAAGATTTTCCGTTGAGTTTCCCCTTGAGCCCTAGCGATCAATCGCTTTACCCCGAGCTCCATGAGTTTCACGGTTGTGAGCAACATCCCCTCAAAGTTTTGACCAATGGAAACCACGACGGCATCCATTTCTCCAATATTTTGGGACTGTAAAGCACGTAAATCGGTCGAATCCAATTGCACCGCGTAGGCTACACGGTCTTTGATATCCTCCACTTTGTCCTCGTCAATGTCAATTGCGATGACCTCTGCTCCTTTCTCGGAGAGCTTTTTACAGATGGCCGAGCCAAACTGGCCCAGTCCAATCACTGCGAATTTTTCCGCCATAACGACTATAAAAGTAGGGAAAGTGCGGCATCTAAATCCGCTTTTAAATCGCGAACGTCCTCAATTCCAACGCTCAACCGAATTAATCCATCCGTTACTCCACTGGCCTCACGTTGATCCTTCGGGATCGAAGCATGGGTCATCGAAGCGGGGTGTCCACTCAGAGACTCCACGCCACCTAAGGACTCTGCTAGCGTGAAGACCTTCATCGCGCTGACGACTTTACTCGCATCAGCGAAAGAATCAGACTTGACGCGGAAAGAAATCATGCCGCCAAAACCACGCATTTGGGCCCGAGCGATCGCATGGCCGGGATGGTCCTCAAAGCCCGGATACACCACGCTCCCTACCGCGGGATGGCCTTGGAGGAAGTCAGCCAGTTCCGCCGCATTTTCCATGTGCCGATCCATGCGCACGTGCAAAGTTTTGATCCCCCGCAAGGCCAAAAAGCTGTCCATGGGACCGCAAACCGCACCCGTAGCGTTTTGAATGAAGTAGAGCTTTTCTGCTAGCGACTCTTCATGGACCACGAGAGCCCCCAGGACCAAGTCGCTGTGGCCTCCGAGGTATTTGGTGGCCGAATGAAGCACGATATCTGCGCCCAAGGAAATAGGTTGCTGCAGGTAGGGGGTCGCGAACGTATTATCGACCACCAGCCACGCGCCCGCCTCCTTGGCAATCTTCGCCATCGCCGCGATGTCGACGATATTGAGCATCGGGTTGGTGGGGGTTTCTACCCAAATCATTTTGGTCTTTGGGGTGACGAGCGCCCGCACGGCCTCGGCCGAACCCATCGGGGTGAAGTGAAACCGCAGGCCATACTTCTCATACACTTTTACAAATTGGCGGTACGTTCCGCCATATAAGTCATTGGTCGAAATCACCTCATCGCCCGGTCCGAGGAGCTTCATGCACGCATCGACCGCGGCTAATCCGCTGCCGAAGGCCAATCCATGACTTCCCCCTTCAATGGAAGCCAAGGCGCGTTCCAGGGCATGGCGGGTCGGATTTTGGGTCCGACTGTATTCATAGCCTTGATGAACGCCCGGGGCGGATTGGGCATAGGTCGATGTTTGATAGATGGGGGGCATGACCGCACCGGTGCTCGGGTCGGGATGTTGTCCTCCATGTATGGCACGTGTGCCGAAGTGTTCTGAATCCATACCTACGAAGGTAGCAACCAAGGCGTTGTACTTTCATGGTATGATTGGCCGTTTTGCCCCGTCCCCCTCGGGCCTCATGCACTTGGGGCATGCCTCCACGTATTTGCTCGCATGGCTGCAGGCCCGAAGTCACGACGGGCGCCTAATTCTTCGCATGGAGGATGTGGACCGCCAACGCTGCAAGCCCGAATTTGCCGAGGCCTGGCGCCAAGACCTACAATGGTTGGGACTCTCCTGGGATGAGGAAGCCCCGGCGCAGTCCACTCGAGATGCCGCGTACCTCGCGGCACTGGAATCCCTTCGGGAGCAAGGGTTAGTCTTTGGTTGCCAGTGTACCCGCCGCGACATGGAGGAGGCGGTGCGCGCACCGCACCAATCCTGGGGAGCCTACCCAGGGACCTGTGTAGCGGCGAAATGGCCCCTCGACGGTTCCGTGGCCGTACGGCTGGCCTACCCCGAAGATGCCTTTGTGCTGCGGCGAGCGGATGGGGCCTGGAGCTACTCCTTGGCGGTGGTGGTCGACGACCGCGACCAAGGCGTGACACATGTACTGCGGGGCCAGGATTTGGCGCCGAGCGAAGCCCCCCAAGCCTTTCTCCATCAGGCGCTGGGCAACCCCCCGCCCTCCTGCACGCATGCCCCGCTGTGGATGGGTCCAGATGGGGCCCGCCTGTCAAAACGGCATGGATCGCTCAGCATTTCCGCGTTGCGAGCGAAAGGATGGAGCGCCCCCGCCATCTGGGGGTGGGTGGCCCACGCTCTCGTATATGCCCCGACCACGGAGCCCTGCGTTCCGAGCGATTTGCTCGAGGCCTTTTCCCATGAACCAATGAGAAAAGACCCCGTCAGTCATGAAGAGGTTCTACCTTTGTGGGCATGATGCGCTCTATGACCGGATTTGGCAAGGGCAGTGCCGAGTGTGCTGCCGCCCGAATCACCATTGAATTACGTTCCCTCAATAGCAAAGGACTTGATTTGTCTCTGCGTTGCCCTTCTACCTATCGGGAACGGGAAATGGATTGGCGCAAAAAAGTGGGCGATGCCGTCGTCCGCGGCAAGGTGGATGTAAACATACACCGCGAAGCCCGAGGCCATGAAGCGGTGGGCTTGCCCGCCGAATGGCTCGAAACGGCCATGCAATCCTTGCAGACCATTGCCGGCGAACCCGTTTCGCGGGGGGACCTGTTGGCCATGGCCTTGCGACTCCCCGCCCCATCGGTATCGGAAAACACCCTGCCCGAAGAATGGGTCGCAGTGGAGGCCGCGATGGATCAAGCCCTGGCAGATTTTGATTCGTTTCGGTTGCGCGAAGGCGCGGCCCTCGCGGAAGATTTGGCTGCCAACATCGGAGCGATCCAGCGGGGTCTAGAAGAAGTTCCCGCGATGGAAGAGGAGCGCGTCGCTCAATTGAAGGCACGCTTGCAGCGCGGATTGGAAGGCATCGAGTACGACACCAACCGCTACGAGCAAGAGCTTATATATTACCTCGAGAAATTGGATGTCAACGAAGAAAAAGTGCGGCTTCAAGCGCATTTGACCCACTTCTTAGAAGCCATGCAAGAAGGTCAAGGACGCAAGCTCGGATTCATAAGCCAAGAAATTGGCCGCGAAGTGAACACCTTGGGCAGCAAGTCCAACCATGCCGCCATGCAGCGCGTGGTCGTGCAGATGAAAGAGGAATTGGAAAAGATCAAAGAGCAAAGCCTCAACGTCCTATGAAAATGCTCGTCCTGTCGGCCCCCTCCGGTTCGGGTAAAACCACCTTGGTCCGCCGCCTCATGGCCGATTTTCCCGACTTGGCATTTAGCGTTTCGGCTACGAGCCGGGCGCCTCGGGGGCAAGAACAAGACGGAAAGGACTACCACTTTATTTCGGTGGAAGCGTTTAAGCATCGCATTGAAAATGGAGACTTTCTCGAATGGGAAGAGGTCTATGCTGGGACCTTTTATGGTTCGCTTCGCAGTGAAGTGGATCGCATCAATTCGGAGGGCAAAACGGCGGTCTTCGATATCGATGTCGCTGGTGGACTGCGGCTCAAAAAGAAATACCCGGAAAACACGTTAGCGGTCTTTATTCAGGCCCCATCGTTGGAAGTTCTGGAAGCACGCCTTCGCGGCCGCGGAACGGACAGCGAGGAAAAAATTGCCATGCGCCTCGGCAAAGCCGAACAGGAGATGGTGACCGCCGGCCGATTTGATCACATCCTGGTCAACGACAACTTGGATCGGGCCTACGGGGAACTTCATTCTTGGGTCCAGCCCTTCCTCGAGGGATGAAAACAGGGCTGTTGTTTGGCACGTTTAACCCGATCCATCGCAGCCACCTGGTTTTGGCCCAAAGCCTCGCGGAATGGAAGAAGCTCGAGGAGCTCTGGTTTGTGGTCACACCACACAACCCCCACAAGGAAAAAGGTAGCTTGCTCAACGATGCCGAGCGCCTGCACATGGTGGAACTCGCCACGGCGCGCTTTCCATCCCAGCGGGCCTGTGATATCGAGTTTTCGCTACCCCAACCCAACTATACGGTCGACAGCTTAGAGGCCTTGATGACCGCACATCCTTCAAGGGAATTTTTCCTCTGTATGGGGGCCGACAATTTGCTCAGCTTCCCCCGGTGGAAAGACCCGGAGCGCATTCTCTCCTTGATAGACATCCTCGTATATCCACGACCTGGGTCAGATATCCCCGCAGATTTCCCCTATCTGGACCACCCCAAAATCTCCATCTTGGAAGCGCCTTTGATGGACCGAAGTGCGACCGAAATTCGGGCTCGATTAGGGATGCAGGACCCCGTAGACCAGGACCTTCCACCCGAGGTTGCGGCGTATATTGAGGCTCGGCAGCACTACCGCTGACCGACCCGAATTCGATGGATGCATTTTTGGACCGGGTTGCCCGGGAAATTCAGGCGGAAGCGACCCCCTTGCATCGGGTAGGCATCGTTTTGCCCTCTCGGCGCGCCGAGCGTGCCCTGCGTCATGCGTTCCAAAAACAGGTATCTCATCCCGTTTTATCTCCGGCTATTTGGCCCATTGAAGCCGTCATGCAAGACCTCGCGGAGCGGCAACCGGCGCGCGCGATGGATCAACTTTTGGTCCTCTTTGCCGCCCACGAAGACGTGTTTGAATCGCGCAGCCAGCCCTTGGAAGAATTTTTACGCTGGGCCCCAACGGTCCTGCGGGACTTCGGCGAAATGGATCGGCATGGGGTCGATGCGGAGGCTGTCTACCGGGAAATGCGAGAAATTGAAGCCCTGCAGCAATGGGGGCTCGACCATCCTACGGAACTCATGGAGCGGCGCTTGGAACTTTGGAAGCAGTTGCCCGGCCTCTACCGTCGCTACCACGAACGCCTCGACGCCAAGGGGTGGAGCACCCCCGGAGGCGTATTCCAACGCGCCAGCCCTTCCCCCGACGGCCCCCCCGAAGCCGCACTGCGCGCATGGATGCAACGCGGGGAAATTGACCAACTCTACTTTGTCGGTTTCAATGCCCTGACCCCCTCGGAGCGCGCCCTGTTTGTGAGCGCTCACCGCCATGTGGGTGCCCGCGCCTTTTGGGATGCCGATGCCCACTATTTGCTCAATCCCCAGCACGAAGCGGGGGATGCCTTGCGCCATCACCGCGACCACCTTCCCGAGGGATTGACCACGGACCTGCGTGAACCGCCCGCCTGGTTCGCCACCTCCAATGCGGAATTTACCGTCCTACGCGCCAACCGGGTAATCGGGGTGGCCAAAACCTTGGGAGAAGTCCTTGGTCGGTTGCGGAAAGACAATCCCCTCCTTGAAGGGACGGGCGTTGTTCTCGCGGATGAGGGCCTACTCATTCCGGCCCTTCAAGCCCTGCCCGAGGGATTGGAAGAGGCCAACGTCACCATGGGCATGCCGCTCACCAGTACAGCCGCTTTTGCGGGGCTGGATGCGCTTTTTCAGCTCCATGAGGCGCGTGAATTGGGCCAGGGCAGTTACCCGTATCGCCTCCTTCAGGCTACCTGCATTCATCCCGTATGCCAAGCCATGTATACCGGGTCCCGCGACCTCCAGCAGGTGGCAGAACGGCTGCGCCGAAGCAAGCGCTCCCATTGGTCGGTGGCCGAGGTCATGGAGGAGTTTGGTGAAGGAGGGAGCCTCTGGGGTACCTACCCCGATACGGCCGGCTATTTGCGAGACCTCGAAGGGGCCTTGAGCCACTATGTCGATGGCCTGCGCTCCGCATGGGAGGCCGAGCCTGCCCGCCTGTGCCTCAACGCCTTGCACAGTCTTCAGGTGTGGATGCCCCACGCCACCTTGAGCTTTGGGACCTTGCGTCGCCTCTTTAGACAGTTTGCGCAGGAGAGCCCAGTCAATTTCTATGGTGAACCTTTTGAGGGCCTGCAGATGCTCGGCTTGCTGGAGACCCGAAACTTGGATTTTGACACCTTGATTCTCGCCCCGATGAATGAGGGGGTGCTTCCCAAGGGGCGCAATGACGCATCTTTTTTGCCCCACGACGTTCGGCGCGCCTACGGCATGCCCCTCCCGCAAGATCGGGAAGCCATCATGGCCTACCACGTCTACCGCCTTGTCCAACGCGCAAAGCGCGTATTCTTCCTCGTCAATGGGGAATCCGACGGCATGGGCAAAGGCGAAGCCAGCCGATTCATCGCCCAAATGGAGGTGGAACTTCCCCGTTATCCGGGCATTCGGTGGGAAGACCGCGGGATGCAGCAAGCCATGGATCCCAAACGGCTTCAGCGGCCCTGGAAAATGGACAAGTCGCCCGACGTTCTGCACCGCCTGCGCCACCAGCTCACAGAAAGGGGCCTGAGCCCTTCGAGCATGGGGACCTTTTTACGCGACCCGGCCGAATTCTACCTCCGTTTCGTCTTGGGGGTCTACGAAGAAGAGGCCGTCGACGAGCGCATGGCGGCCAACATCCGTGGAAGCATCCTGCACCACGTCCACGAAACGCTTTTTAAGGACTACCAAGCGACTGGGAATTGGCGCGTGGACCTCGTCCCTTCCGCCCTCGAGGCGGGCATCCAGGAATTTCATCCAGGCCGTCGCCACAGCGGACCCTTTGTGATCGAGCAGCAGGTCTTGCTCAAGATGGCCGAGGATTGGGCGCAGGCAGAAGGCCAACGCATCGCCAGCGGGGAAGGCCGGGACCTCCCGTGGCATGTCCACCTCGTGGAAGAAACCATCGAAACGACCCTCGCCATCGGGGATCTCTCGGTTCGCATGAAAGGAAAAGCGGACCGCATCGAAGCCTGGCAACATGGCTGGGCTGTCGTTGACCTCAAATCCGGCAGTTTTCAACCTTCCGAACTCAAGGTCAAAACCCTGGAGGAATTGCTCGATCCGAAAAAAGGCAAGGCCCTACAGCTCTTTACCTATGCTTGGCTCCTTTCAACGCAGCAAGCGGGGGGACCTTTCCGCGCCGGTATTGCCGCCATGCGCAAGCCACGAGATCCCGTTGCGTGGTTAACCTACCAAGGAGATGCCTGGATTCGCGCGGAGACCATAGCGGAGTTTGAGCAATATGTTCTTCGACCCTTGGTAGAGCAAATACTCGACCCGAGCCAACCTTTTGCTGCCCCAGATTTCTTGGGGGAAGAGGAAGAAAACTAAAGTCCGCGCTGAGCCAAAAGGCGGGCGATATATTTCCCGAGAATATCAAATTCCAAATTGACGGACTCTCCCACTTTCCATTCGTGGAAGCGGGTGTGTTCCCAGGTATACGGAATCAAGGCCACCGAAAAGGAGGAGGACGTGGAATCCACCACCGTTAAGCTCGTCCCGTCAATGGCAATCGACCCTTTGGGCACGGTGACATGGTCCGAATTCTCCGGGTGGTGAATGGTGACTTTCCAACTGCCGTCCAAATCTTCGATTTGGGCCACCGTTCCCGTGGTGTCGACATGCCCTTGTACCACATGGCCATCCAACCGGGCCCCGGAGACCGTGCAGCGCTCGATGTTCACACGACGTCCGATGGTCCAAGACCCCAATGTGGTCTTCTCCAATGTTTCCGCAATGGCCGTCACGCGGTAGCCGGTGGGCTGACCGGCAGGGCCCAATAATTCTACCACCGTCAGGCAGCAGCCGTCGTGGGCCACGCTTTGGTCGATTTTGAGTTCGGGCGCGAGGGGACTTTCCACTGTGATGTGGAGGTTGCTGCCTTCGTGCTCTAGGCCGGTAATACGACCCACATTTTCTATGATTCCGGTGAACATAGACCAAAGGTACGATGCCTACCTTCGTAGCTATGAAATGGACTTTTTCTTCTTCGCATCGCGCTGACACAGTGACCGCCGAGGTCCGAACGAGCGCCCAGGATTTTTCTTCCGACTCGATCTCCCACGCCATCATTGCGCGCGCTGCCCGAGGAGTCAAAACGTGGTACCAGCACAATCAAGGTGCGGTGGACGCTTTTGGCCGCGTCTTGGACCCCAAAGATTCTGCCCAAGAAATGGCCCACGATGCGCGCAAAGCGGGAGTAGAATTAGCCGGTCTCTTGACCAAAAACAAATGGTCCCAGGTCAGCCTGGATGCAGGGGCGCACACTTTTGAGGTGGCGGAAGGCCTGGCGCTTGCTGCCTATCGCTACACGCGTCTGCTGGGCAAAAAGGCCAAAGATGCTTGGACGTTAGCGGAGATTCACGTGGTGGGCCTGACGGATGCAGAATCAAAGCGTTTGACCACACTTATGGCCGCCGTGACCGAAGCGCGCGACCTCATTAATACGCCGGTACTCGATTTAACCGCCGAAGACCTCGCCGCCCGCGCAGAAGAGCTAGGCCAAGAATACGGCTTCAAGGTGACCGTTTTGAACCAAGCGAAAATCGAATCGCTCAAGATGGGCGGATTGCTCGGAGTCAACAAAGGCTCGGTCGATCCAGCCACCTTTAGCATTTTGGAATACAGCCCTTCGAACGCTGTCAACAGCGCGCCCTACGTGCTAGTCGGAAAAGGCGTCGTCTACGATACGGGCGGCCTCAGCCTCAAGCCCAGCAACTCCATGGACACCATGAAATGTGACATGTCGGGTGCGGCAGCCGTGATTGGCACCCTCTGCGCCGTAGCTGGCCAAGGACTGCCTATCCACGTCATTGGATTGATTCCCGCGACAGACAACCGCCCCGGAGGCAATGCCATCACACCCGGGGATGTGATTACGATTTCGGACGGAACCACGGTGGAAGTCTTGAATACCGACGCCGAGGGCCGCTTGATCCTCGCGGATGCCCTGCATTACGCCAAGAAATACAAGCCGCAATTGGTCATCGACCTGGCCACCTTGACAGGGGCCGCGGCACGTGCCATCGGGCCGAATGCAACCGTCGCCATGGGCAATGCGGGCCGCGAGGTGTGGGAACAGCTCCAGACTAGTGCTGCCAACACCCACGAACGCCTGGTCGAATTCCCCTTCTGGGACGAATACAACGACTTGCTCAAGAGCGAAATCGCCGATCTCAAAAACATCGGCGGTGCCGAAGCCGGCGCCATCACGGCGGGCAAATTCTTGGAGCACTTCACAGACTACCCCTATGTACACTTGGACATTGCCGGTCCAGCCTTCTTGGATAGCCCCTGGGGCTACTACGGCAAGGGCGGAACAGGTGTTGGAGTGCGCCTCTTGACCGACTTCTTAACCCACGCCGCCTCATGATGCGCATTGCCATTTCTTGTGGAGACCCCAACGGAATTGGGCTCGAAGTCGTTCTCAAGACCTTGGCCCATCCCGAAGTGCGCAGCATGGCGCAGTTCTACCTCTTTTGTTCGCCTCAGGTCATGGCCTACCACCGAAAAGCTTTGGACATGGGAGACATTCCCTATAGCCAAGTAGCTCCCGGGGAATCCCTATCTGGTGGCCGAATTGGGCTTGTTGACCCATGGAACCGGGAGGTTCGGGTCGATTTTGGACAACTGACTGAAGAGTCAGGCCAAGCCGCATTGGACAGCCTCGCTGCGGCCTGTGATGCCGTGGCGGCCGGCCAGGTCGATGCGTTGGTCACCGCACCGCTGAGCAAAGCCAATATTCCCAGCTCCTCCGAGACTCCTTTTACAGGTCACACCGGCTACCTCGGCCAGCGCTTCCAAGCCAAACCCTTGATGGTCATGGCCGCCGAAGGCATGCGCGTCGCGCTCGCCACGGAGCACATGGCACTGAACGCGGTCGCCCCTGCGCTCACCCGAGAGGTATTGACCCAAAAGCTGGATGCCTTTGAAAAGGCCCTTACGTTGGACTTCGGGGTGCAGCGTCCGCGCATCGCCGTCCTGAGCATCAACCCTCACGCGGGCGATGGTGGGGCGATGGGCCGTGAAGAGATCGACGTATTGACCCCTTGGATTGAATCCATGAAGGAGCGCGGCTCTCTGGTCACGGGGCCCTTTCCCTCCGATGGATTCTTTGGGAAGGCCGCCCACCGCCAAGTCGACGGGGTCCTATCCATGTACCACGACCAAGGATTAATTCCTTTCAAAATTTTGCATTTTGAGAGCGGGGTCAACAATACCTGTGGCTTGCCTTTTGTCCGCACTTCCCCGGATCACGGGGTGGGCTTTGATATTGCGGGGAAAGATCAGGCGGATGCGCAAAGCTTTACCGCAGCCGTATTCCAGGCCATTGATCGCCTTCGATTGCATCGCGACCACGACGAACTCACGGCCAACATTCTGCCAAAGTTTGAAAAGAATCGTCCTAGCGATTCGTAAGGCACTTCCTTCGCGCCCAATGTGTTGGCGGATTGTGCAATTCGGTGTACATTTGCCGGCTCTAACGAGCGTTCGGCCATGAAGAAACGTGAAACCGTTTTAGGATTTTCAGGCCTTGCATTGGGCGAGCACACGTTTGAGTACCATTTAGACGAAACGTTCTTTTCTTCTTATCCCCTTTCCGATCTGGAGGGAATGCGACCCGCCACAGTTCACGTGGCGCTGCGGAAAACCAACAACTTCATGGAGTTGGATTTTTCGTTCTCGGGCATCATGGATGCGATCTGCGACTTTAGCGGAGATCCCTTTGAGCTCGAAGTTCGCAATGCCTTTAGTCTAGTCATCAAGTTTGGCGACGCCTATGATGACAGCGATCCAGATATTCTGGTCTTGCCCTACGGCGAGTACGAAGTGGATTTGGCCCAACCTTTGTTTGAGGTAGTGGCCCTATCCATCCCCTACCAAAAAGTGAAGCCTGAGCTTCGCGCGGAACTCGAGGAAGGAATCGAAGACGACGACCTGTTTGGTGAAGACGAAATTTGAATTGAACTGAAAAAACCTGCATTATGGCGCATCCTAAGCGTAGACAATCCAGCACCCGCCGCGACAAGCGACGCACGCACGACAAGGCCGTATTACCTCAGTTGGCGGTTTGCCCTACCACGGGTGAAGCTCACTTGATGCACCGCGCCTACTGGCACGAAGGCAAAATGTACTACAAAGGCAAAGTCGTGATTGACAAGACCGAAGTAGCCGAGGCGTAAGCCGTTCTACACGATTTTCTAAAAACCCGTGGCGTATTGCCCCGGGTTTTTGTTTTTTTTGACGCACTTTTGTTACCCTAATTATCGGACTAATGGATTTCAAGGAACTTCAAAACTTCATCAAGTTTGTGACCAAATCTGGCGCCTCTGAGGTGTCGCTCGAAACGGACAACTTCAAAGTCACGGTGAAAACCAGCGGCGGAGAAGGTGTTTCTTATGTGACGGCTTCCCCCACCATGATGGTTGAGGCCCCTGCCGCGTCAACTGCGAAGGCACCGGCGCCTTCAGCTCCTGCCATCGAAGACGAGTTTGCCAACTGTGTGGCTATCAAGTCACCCATGATTGGCACCTTCTACCGCAAGCCCAGCCCCGACAAACCTACCTTCAAGAACGTAGGTGACACCGTTACCGCGGGTGAGACAGTTTGCATCATCGAGGCCATGAAGCTCTTTAATGAGATTGAAAGTGAAGTCACCGGGAAAATTGTCAAAGTCGTCGCCGACGATATGACCCCTGTGGAGTATGGTCAGACGCTCTTCTTGGTAGAGCCCGCCTAAACCAACCCCCCTCCTCATGAAAAAGATTTTGATTGCCAACCGCGGCGAGATTGCCATGCGCATTATTCGCACCTGTCGAGAAATGGGCATCAAAACCGTGGCGGTCTATTCAGAAGCGGATCGCGAAAGCTTGCACGTTCGGTTTGCGGACGAAGCGGTGTGTATCGGACCCGCGGCTTCAAAGGACAGTTACCTCAATATTCCGGCCATCATCTCAGCGGCCGAAATCACGAATGCCGACGGCATCCACCCTGGATTTGGATTCTTGTCCGAAAACGCCAAGTTTTCACGCATCTGTGCGGAGCACGGGATCAAGTTCATCGGGGCTACCCCCGACCAAATCAACAAAATGGGGGACAAGGCCACGGCCAAGGAGACCATGAAGGCTGCCGGCGTACCCTGCGTACCGGGTTCGGAAGGCCTGTTGGAAGATTTGGCCCACGCGAAGAAAACCGCCAAAGAAATTGGTTACCCCGTCATGATGAAGGCTACGGCTGGAGGCGGCGGTAAGGGCATGCGTGCCATTTGGAAGGAAGATGAGCTCGAAAAAGCGTGGGAGTCTGCCCGTCAGGAAGCTGCGGCTGCCTTCGGCAACGATGGCATGTACATGGAGAAGCTCATTGAAGAGCCGCGCCACATCGAAATTCAGGTGATTGGCGACCAAAGCGGCAAAGCATGCCACCTCAGCGAGCGTGACTGTTCTATTCAGCGCCGCCACCAGAAACTCACGGAAGAGACCCCATCGCCCTTCATGACCCCGGAACTTCGGAAAGCCATGGGGGAAGCCGCCATCAAAGCGGCTGAGTATATCGCCTACGAAGGGGCGGGTACAGTCGAATTCCTCGTGGACAAGCACCGCAACTTCTACTTCATGGAGATGAACACCCGAATTCAGGTGGAGCACCCCATTACGGAAGAGGTCACGGACTACGATTTAATTCGCGAGCAGATCAAGATTGCCACGGGTACCCTGATCTCTGGCCGAAACCACGAGCCCAAGCAGCACGCCATTGAGTGCCGTATCAATGCAGAAGATCCCTACGCAAATTTCCGTCCGAGCCCCGGTAAGATTACCGCATTCCACGCTCCCGGAGGCCATGGTGTTCGCATCGATACCCACGTCTATGCCGGCTATACCATTCCGTCCCACTACGACAGCATGATTGCCAAGCTGATTGTAACCGGCCGCAATCGCCAGCAAGCGATCGAGCGGATGAAACGTGCCTTGGATGAGTTCATCATTGAAGGCATCAAGACGACCATTCCTTTCCACCGTCAACTGATGGATCACCCCGACTATATCGCAGGGAACTACACCACCAAGTTTATGGAGGATTTCGAAATGAAGTAAGACGGGTTTCCCCGAAAAAAGAAAACCGGCCCCTTAAAGGCCGGTTTTTTTATGGATCTATTTAGCGATGTCCGCTTGGGAGGGGGCCTACCCGCGTCCTCGACCGCCACCGCGGCCNNATGATGTCGATTGCACCGTCGTCGAAGTCACTTGGGATACCGGGTATTCCATTTGGTAGCTGAAACAGGGCGTAGATGGGTTCTCGTGTGCCGTCATAGTTAGAGAAAGCATACAAATAGCTAGCGAAGGGAGAGAGAATCTTTTCATAATCGTTAGAGTTCACCCCAAGGTAATGGTTTAATTTTGCCCCGCCATGCCACGAACATCTACCCGTCCCACCCCATGGTGGAGGTACCCCGTCATCGCGATGGGCATTCTCTACCACCTCTGGTACTTTGCCTTGATGTTGCTGAGCATTGTAGGGCTATTCGCGCCCTTATTTCGGCATTCTCGCCGCGTCGAGTCCTTCCCTCGGTTCTACCGCTATGCGCGCTTGTGGGCGGCCTGGATTCTCAATGGTATGGGTCTATTTCGCAAAGTGACTTATGAAACGCGGGTGCCTTGGGACCGCCCTTACATTGTGGTGGCCAACCATTCTAGCGAAGTGGACGTCATGATGTGCTACCGCATAGTCAAATCCCCCACGGTCTTCATCGGCAAGGCAGAACTAGCCAAAATTCCCCTCTTCGGCTTCTTCTTCCGTCGCTCGAGCATTCCCGTGGACCGAAATAGCCTGTCAAGCAAGCGCCAAGTCATGGAGAAAGCGGCGCGGCGCTTGGAGCGCGGTTCGGGCCTCTGCATCTACCCCGAAGGCGGCATTCCTAAGGACCCCTCCGTGGTTCTCGCCCCCTTCAAAAATGGGGCATTCAAACTCGCCATAGAAAGTGGGACGCCCATCCTACCTATCACCTTTGCGAACAACCGGCTGTATTTCCCAGACTTCTTTCAGGGTGGGGGACCGGGCCTCTTGCGAGCGCATGTGCACGCTCCCATTGATGTGACAGGCATGACCCTAGCAGACCAAGATGCACTCAGCGAGCGAGTGTATGCCTTACTTTTGGGACAATTAAAGGCCTTTGGCCGAGCCGTATGAACATTACCTCCGAAGACGTCCAAAAACTCGCCCACCTGTCGCGCCTCGAACTCGAGGGGGACAAGGCGGAGGCGATGAAGCAGGATTTGACCAAGATCTTGGGTTTTGTGGCGGCCATTGAGCGCTTAGACCTCGAGGGGGTCGAGCCCTTGGTCTACATGACCGACCGCGAAAATGTCCTTCGTGAAGACGCTCCCGAACCTCCCTTGACCCACGCCGAAGCCATGAAAAATGGCCCCGGAGCTGACTCGGACTACTTCCGTGTGCCTCGCGTCGTCGAGAAATAGTTATTCGAGTAGACTTTCGCTCGATTTGCCGGAATCAGCCGCTAGCTTCCAGGGGTTCCATTCCTTGTATTTAACGTACCTTCAAGCAAACAACTAAGACCCCCTCCCCATGTTTTCTTCGCTCATTACCCTTTCATTTGTCGCCCTCCTGGTTATTTTTCTTTTGGCCAAAGGCATTCGAATTGTCAAACAATCTGAAACCATGATCGTTGAGCGTTTGGGCAGGTACCACCGCACCCTCGAATCGGGAATCAACATCATTATCCCGGTCATTGACAAGCCTCGACAAATCCAATGGCGTTACAGCGAAACGGGGTTTAATGGTGATACCATTCCCGTCTTCCGGATGCAAGACCGCATTGATATGCGCGAAAACGTGTATGACTTTCCCAAACAGAACGTCATCACCAAAGACAACGTCGTCACGGAAATCAATGCCTTGATCTATTTCCAAATCATGGACCCCATCAAGGCCGTCTACGAGATTGGCAACCTCCCCAACGCCATTGAAAAGTTGACCCAGACCACTCTCCGTAACGTGGTCGGCGAATTGGATTTGGATGAGTCGCTCTCGAGCCGTGATACCATTAACATGAAGCTGCGGTCCATCTTGGATGATGCCACGAACAAATGGGGCGTGAAAGTCAACCGGGTCGAACTTCAAGACATCAATCCTCCTCAGGGCATCAAAGATGCCATGGAAAAGCAAATGCGCGCGGAGCGCGACCGCCGAGCGACCATTTTGGAGGCAGAAGGAGAAAAGCGTAGTCAAATTTTGACCGCGGAGGGCCAGCGCGAATCCGATATTCAGCGTGCGGAAGGTCAAAAAGCGGCCGCCATCCTGGAGGCAGAAGGTATCGCCCAAGCACGAATCCGCGTCGCCGAAGCCGAAGCCGAGGCGATCCGCCGAATTTCGGAGTCCATCAAGGATTTTTCGGGCGACCCCGTCCAATACTTGATTGCCCAGAAATACTTGGAAACTTTGCAGGAGATGACCTCAGGCAAGGACAACAAAACGGTATACCTGCCCTACGAAGCCACGGGCGTTCTGTCTTCCTTAGGCGGCATCAAGGAGTTGTTGAGCGGCGGCAAATAAACGCAGAACCATTTTTGCTGGCTGCGTTCTATGGATGCGGCTATTTTCCGACCTTTGAGGGCTCCATACCCCTGACCCCTTGAAAAATCGCCAAGCCGCAGTCGGCTTCATCTTCATCACCTTGCTCTTGGATGTTATTGGGCTAGGTATTATCATTCCGGTCATTCCCTCCTTAATTCAAGAGTTGACCGGGGGAGACATGTCTGAAGCCGCTCGCTATGGCGGTTGGTTGATCGGATCCTACGCTTTGGTCCAATTTCTTTGTGCCCCCTTTGTGGGCGCTCTCAGTGACCGGTTTGGTCGACGTCCCGTGCTCCTGCTCTCCCTGCTGGGCTTCGGCTTAGATTACCTGGTTCTGGCCATCGCGCCTTCCATCGCCTGGCTCTTTGTCGCTCGCGTCATCGCTGGGTTTTTTGGCGCCTCCTTCACCACGGGAGCGGCCTATATCGCCGACGTTTCGACCCCCGATAAACGGGCTCAAAATTTTGGCCTCATCGGGGCGGCATTTGGCCTTGGCTTTATCATCGGCCCCGTAACAGGAGGCTTGCTGGGCGAACTCGGCGCGCGTGTACCCTTTTATGCCGCCGCGGCGCTCACCTTGCTCAATTTTCTCTACGGCTACTTCATTCTGCCCGAGTCGCTACCCGAATCCAATCGAAGAGCCTTCGAATGGAAACGTGCCAACCCTCTGGGCACCTTGCTAGCCTTGAAGCGCTATCCCGCTGTGGCGAGCTTGATTGGCTCCCTCACCTTTATCTACATCGCTTCCCACGCCGTTCAAGGCACTTGGTCGTACTTCTCCATGGAAAAATTTGGATGGTCCGAATCTATGGTGGGCTACAGTCTGGGTATGGTGGGCGTCATGAGCGCTCTCGTGCAAGGGCTCCTCATCCGCAAAATCATTCCCTGGTTGGGCTCCTTCAAGGCCTTGGTCTTTGGCATTGCGCTCAATTTTATCGGGCTCATCCTCTTTTCCATCGCATCATCCGGCTGGATGCTCTTCGTCTTTGTCATTCCCTACACCTTGGGAGGTATTGCCGGTCCGGCGCTACAAGGCATCCTCTCCAACCAAGTGCCTGCCAATGAGCAAGGCCAGTTGCAAGGCGCCCTCACTTCGATGATGTCGGCCACCGGCATTGTCGGTCCTCTCGTGATGACCAGTATTTTTTCCTACTACACCCATGCGGAGTCTGAGATGTACTTCCCCGGCGCACCTTTTGTAGCGGGAGCCATCCTGGTTGCCATCGCGCTGGGGCTAATCGTGCGTAAAGGAGAAGTAGGGACTTTAGGCACCGCGGCAGAGAATTCCTCCGTATCTTAAGCCTATGCTTGAATCGCTCTCTCCTGCCACCCTTTGGTTTATTGCTGGCATCGTCCTGATTATTTTAGAAATGTTTACGCCCGGATTTTTCCTGGCCAGTCTCTCTGTAGGCACGTTCCTCGCCGCTTTCATCGCATGGGCGGGCGGGAATGACATCATGCAACTCATTGGATTCATTGCGGGGGGTTCCGTCTCTCTTGTGGCACTCCGCCCCCTCTTTAAACGCTATTTTGACGCCAATGGGGCCTCCACCAATGCGGACGCTCTCGTGGGCAAGGTCGCTCGCGTGACGGTTGGCGCTTCGGCAGGTGACGCGGCGTCCGTCAAAATTGACGGAGATATATGGACCGTCGATTGTTCCGAAGACCTCGAGGTGGGCGATAAAGTGGAAGTCATTGCGCGAGACAGTATTGTCCTCCACGTCAAGCGACTAGGCTAATTTCCCATGCGCTGGCCCTTAAATTTTTCATTTTCAAAAATTTATTGACTGAGTTTGACGGAAATACCCTTCCTTTGCCAACTATTTATCTCTGATTTCCCAAAAAATGAAAAACGGAACCGTTAAGTTCTTCGATGCCACCAAAGGGTTCGGCTTTATCAAGGACAACGAAGGTGAGGGCGACTACTTCGTCCACATCACAGGAACACTCGAACCCATTGCCGATGGCGATGAAGTTGAGTTTGAATTGAAAGAAGGCAAGCGTGGCTTGCAGGCTACGAGCGTACGCAAGCTCTAATTACCTATTTCGAGTTCAAAAAGACAAAGGGCGGCCCAGTGGGTCGCCCTTATTTTTTAGTGGCTATCGGGGCTATCCACCCGCAGGGCTAAGAACCCGGCAAAGAGCATTAAGCCACCACCCAGGGCGACGGCAAGAAGTTGGTCGTTTCCGAGCACGTTCTGCATGATCCAACCGAAGCCGAGCGCGGCAATGATTTCGGGCAGAACAATAAAGAAATTAAAAATGCCCATGTACATGCCGACTTTGTCCTTGGGGAGAGATCCTGCAAACATGGCATAGGGCATGGATAGGATAGACGCCCAGGCAATGCCCACTCCCGTCATGGAGAGGAAGAGCATGTTGGGGTTTTCAATCCAACTCAAACTGAACAATCCCAAGGCCCCTGCCGCCAAGCACAAAAAGTGGGTGCGCTGATTGCCGAACTTAACCGCTAAGGATCCAATTCCAAAGGCAAAGAGGAAGGTGATCAAGTTGTAGTAGGACAAGGTTAAGCCCGCAAATTCGACGCCTTGGGCGTACTCTGGCGTATTGGGTGCCGCGTGAAAGATGTCTTCGGCCACGGCCGGGGAATAGTAAAACCACATCAGAAATAATCCAGGCCAGGTAAAGAACTGCACTAGGGCGACTTGGCGCATCACTTTAGGCATGTGGCGGATGGACCCAAAGATTTCATAGAACATATCCCGGATGGAGGCTTTCGCTTGAAGTGCTTTAAATGCGGCCATGTCCGCGGGGGGGTAGGGCTTGGTGGTAAAGACCGTGTACAGCACCGCAAAAAGCAAAACGACCGCGCCCGCATAGAAGCTGTACACCACCGACGTCGGGATGCCCGTGTAGCCGACCGGATCGCTTACATGAAACCAGTTGCTCATCATCCAAGGCAAGGCCGAAGCGATGACGGAGCCGACCCCAATCATAAAGCTTTGGAAGGTGAAGCCTCGGCTGTGCTGTTCCTCTGGGAGCATATCTACCACAAAGGCCCGGAAGGGCTCCATGGAGATGTTGATGGACGCATCCAAGACCCACAGCAAGCCCGCAGCCATCCACAAAGTAGAACTTTGGGGCATGAAAAACAGCGCCATCGAAGCGAGCAGGGCCCCCACCAAGAAATAGGGGCGGCGGCGGCCGAGCGGCGTCCAGGTGCGGTCCGACCAATATCCAATAATGGGCTGAACCAACAGACCGGTCATGGGGGCCGCGAGCCAGAGCATGGGAATTTTATCGGCTTCCGCTCCGAGGGATTTGTAAATGGGACTCATGTTGGCCATTTGGAGGGACCAGCCAAACTGGATCCCCAAAAAGCCAAAACTCATGTTCCAAATTTGCCAGAAATTCAATCTGGGCTTCGTCGAGGTGGTCATCGGTTCAAGGATCAGAAGCCGGTTCGGCGCTTATTCCAAGTATACAGTCGCGCTGGCTTATGAAGCACCCCTGTCTGCTTTTCTTCCAGTGGCAAGACCCACTCATCATTGAGGGCCTTTTTTCGAAAGTTGCGTTTATCGAAGGAAGAATTTAAGATGGCCTCATGAAGCGCCTGCATCTGGGTCAGCGTAAATTTTTCTGGCAGGAGCTCGTGGCCCACGCGCAGTTCGGATAGTTCACGTCGCAAGACTTGTAGCGCCGCTTGGACAATCTCGCTGTGGTCAAAGGCCAACTCCGGAATGCTGTTGATGTCATGCCAAAAAACTCGGGCAGCAAAGCTGGACGCCGAGGGGTTGAAGTCTTCCATTTTTACCAAAGCGTAGTATGCAATGGTTATGACCCGCGCTTGGGGGTCGCTTCGGTTGCTCTGAAGCCAAGGTAAATCCTTGATATTCTTGACGCGGTTGGGATCCCCAAAAGCGCCACTTTGCTTCAGATACAGGCCGGAAAGGCTGGTCAACTCTTTGAGCACGCGTGCGGCAGCTTGGTCGAGATTTTCGTCTTCTTCCAAGTGGTCACCGGGTAGTGCAAAGCGCCGGAGCTGGCCGACGTCTTTTTGCTCAATGAGGAGGACATTTAAGCTCTGGCCATCAAAGCCAAAGACTACGCAGTCAACGGAGATATTCGGATTAATCATAGGGTTAGACAAATGTAACTAATACACTATCTGATTCTACAGTTGGTGTATCAAATACACTATCTTTGAAGACTGTTTTTCATTTGTATGACGTTCAAAAGCCTTGCCGTACTGACCTCTGGGGGGGATGCCCCCGGCATGAACGCCGCGATTCGCGCCGTGGTTCGGGCAGGTATTTTCTACAAAAAAGAGGTGTTCGGCGTGCATCGAGGCTACGACGGGTTGATCGAGGGTGACTTCACTCCTTTGCATTCCAAGAGCGTCAAAAACATTCTCTCCCAAGGAGGCACGATGTTGAAATCGGCCCGTTCGGCCGAATTCCGCACGCCCGAAGGCCGCGCCAAAGCGGCGCAACAGCTGCGCGACCGAAACATCGATGGCCTCGTGGTCATTGGCGGGGATGGAACCTTTACTGGGGCTCACCTCTTGAGCGAGGAGCACGGCATCGCCGTCGTCGGCATTCCCGGCACGATCGACAACGATCTCTTTGGCACGGATTATACCATCGGCTATGATACCGCCACCAATACGGTCGTCGAGTGCATCGATAAGATTCGCGACACAGCGAATAGTCACAACCGTATGTTTATTGTCGAAGTGATGGGTCGGGATGCCGGTTTTATTGCCCTGAGTGCGGGGGTAGCCACAGGCGCGTTGGATATTGTCCTCCCCGAAAAAAACACGACTTTAGAGGACCTCTATGCGTCCATTGATCGCGGGGCCGAAAACAAAAAGACAAGTAATATCATCGTGGTCGCTGAAGGCAATAGACTGGGCAAGCCCTTTGATTTGGCCAACGCCTTAGGCACCAAATATCCAGAACTAGACATAAAGGTCACCATCTTAGGGCATATCCAACGAGGAGGCTCTCCCAGTGCCTTGGACCGGGTAAATGCCAGCCAGCTCGGTGTCGCTGCGGTAGAATCCTTGCTCAACGGCAAGAGTGACATCATGGTGGGCATGGTGAACGGTCAATTGACCCAAACCTTCCTGCAACAAGCCATCTACAACAAAGCCCCGCTGGACATGGAACTCTTCCGAGTTTCCAAAATTCTTTCCATCTAATCCTATCTTTCGAAGCAAATCATGAAGAAAATAGCCATCAATGGGTTTGGCCGCATCGGCCGCCTCACCTTCCGCAACTTGCTCAACAAGTCAGGTTTGGAAGTCGTTGCCATCAATGACTTGACGGATACCGCCACCTTGGCGCACTTGCTCAAATACGATTCGGCCCACGGCCGCTTCAACGGCACAGTTAGTCACACTCCCAATAGCTTGATTGTCAATGGGAAAGAGATCGTCATTACCGCCGTTCGCAACCCCGCTGAATTGCCTTGGGGCGAAATGGGCATCGACATGGTCATCGAGTCGACAGGCATCTTTACCTCTCAAGAGCAGCTTCGAATGCATTTGACGGCCGGGGCGAAGAAAGTAGGCTTATCTGCCCCTGCGAAAGATGACGTGAAGACCATTGTTATGGGTGTGAACGATCACTTGTTAACGACCGATGACGTGGTTTTTAGCAACGCTTCGTGTACGACGAACTGCTTGGCCCCGATGATGAAGGTGCTCCAAGACCATTTTGGTGTCGAGAAAGGCTATATGTTGACCGTGCACGCCTACACGAACGACCAGAGCATTCAAGACGCTCCCCACAAAGACTTGCGTCGTGCCCGTGCCGCGGCGGTTTCTATGATCCCCACAACGACCGGTGCAGCCAAAGCGGTTGGTTTGGTCTTGCCCGAAATGAAAGGCAAGCTGGACGGCTACGCAATCCGTGTTCCCACTTTGACGGGTTCGGCCACAGACGTCACATTGATGTTGGGACGGGCTGTCACGAAAGAGGAAATCAACGCCGCCATGAAGGAGGCATCTGAAACCTACTTGAAGGGCGTCATGGAGTATACGGAAGACCCCATCGTATCGGCCGATATCGTTGGAAACCCTCACTCATGTATTTTTGATGCGGGTATCACCTCTGCGAATGGCAATTTGGTCAAGATCATGGGCTGGTACGACAACGAAGCTGGGTACTCTGCCCGTATGGCAGACATGACCGAGCGCTTTGTAAATCTTTGATCATCCCCACTACCCTATGATCATCATTGTTGAGAGCGGCTCGACGAAAGCCGATTGGATTTTATTGGATGGCCACGGCCAGGAAATCAAGCGTTGGTCCATCATGGGCTTCAATCCCTATTTTCATTCCTCGGCTACCGTGGAGCAAGTCTTGGGCAGTCACCCCGAAATATCCGGCTATGCCCCCGGCGTGGAGCAGGTGTATTTCTATGGGGCAGGATGTTCCTCGGAGAAACTCAATGAGGTAATTGAGAATGGCTTATCCAAGGTCTTTCGATGTGCCCAAATTGTTGTAGACCACGACCTCAAGGCCGCAGCCTACGCCACCTTTGATGGCGTGCCCCATGTGGCATGTATCCTAGGTACCGGTTCCAATTCTTGCTATTTTGATGGTGAAACGGTTCGGGAAGAAGTCCCTGCTTTAGCCTACGTCTTGGGAGATGAAGGTTCGGCCAGCTTTATTGGAAAACGACTGGTTGCCGACTATATCTACGGGCGCATGCCCTCAGAATTGTTAGAGGCCT
This sequence comes from Cryomorphaceae bacterium, assembly GCA_003507115.1. Classification (GTDB taxonomy): domain Bacteria; phylum Bacteroidota; class Bacteroidia; order Flavobacteriales; family Schleiferiaceae; genus TMED14. Next base: position 24,851 of record DNWN01000109.1, read on the forward strand.
TTCACACTCAATACAAGACGAACAAGGAGGAGATTTTGCACCATGTATATCACCAACCCCACGCCAACGTCTACCTCGCTTCTTTCTCCCGTTTTGCGGGTGAACACGCCGACAGTCCCTACATTCAAGCCCTTGTCCGCGATGGCTTTGAAAAGTTTCTGGAGGTGCATGTTCTTTGCTTCCCTGAGGCCCGCCAGGGCGCCCCTGCCAACTTTGTAGGCTCCGTTGCTAAGGCGTTTGAGGGCCTCCTGCAAGAGTGCTGTGAGCAGATGGGCATCACCTATGGTCGGACGCAAGCCAAGCCCGTCAATCGCTTGGTGGAATACCACCTCCACGTGCTACGCGTCCTGGATAAGGTCGCACGCGCATGATCCATGGACTCCTTTTTGACTTGGACGGCGTCATCGTAGACACCGCCAAATATCATTTTGTCGCCTGGAAGCGTATGGCCTCCGAACTCGGGATTCACTTCGAACAGGCGGAAAACGAACAGCTGAAAGGTATATCTCGGATAGAATCGCTTGAGCGCATCTTGGCTTGGGGCGGCATTACGCTCTCCCCCGAAGAAAAGCAGCACTGGATGGACCAAAAAAATACATGGTATCTCGAGTACATCGCACAAATGGGTCCGGAAGAAATCCTTCCAGGAGTCGCCGAATTCCTCGAGGAGGCACGCCAACAGGGTTTGCGGATCGCCTTGGGCTCCGCCTCTAAAAATGCCGTCCCCATCTTAGAGCGAATTCGCTTGCTCCATGCCTTCGACGCGATCGTGGACGGTACGGTCGTCTCCGCCTCCAAGCCCAACCCCGAAGTCTTTTTG